>NZ_DGWR01000015.1:310831-323931 GCF_002395285.1 Mitsuokella sp. UBA4253
TACCAGGTGTTGATGATGACCTGCTGGCGCTCCGTGAGGTTGAAGACGACAGCCGTGTCGGAATGCAGGCCGAGCTCTTTGTAGTTCTCGACTTTAGCCTTGGATGCGTTGAAGACAACGAAGTCCGGCTTGAAGTTTGCTTCCTCTTCCGGGGTCGGTTTGATGAACATGTTGCGGACGAAATGTGCCTGCCAAGCAACTTCAACGATGAAGCGGACAGCCATGCGCGTGTTCTTGTTTGCACCGCAGAAGCCATCGACGACGAAGAGGCGCTTGTTGGAGAGCTCTTTCTTGGCGATATCCTTTACAGCAGCCCAAGCTTCCTTGGATGCCTTGTGGTTATCGTTGTGATAAGCCTCAGAATCCCACCAAACCGTGTCGTGCGACGTCTCGTCGTCAACGATGAATTTATCTTTAGGCGAACGGCCCGTGAAGATGCCCGTCTTGACATCAACAGCGCCGAGTTCGGAAACCTGGCCCTTCTCGTAGCCCGTCAGGCCTTCCTTCGTCTCTTCCTCGAACAGCGTCTTGTAGGAAGGATTGTAGATGATTTCCGTCGTACCCGTGATACCATACTGACTAAGATCGATGTTTGCCATTTGCATTCAACCTCTTTCATAATTTTTGGTCCTGGTAAACCTCTGAGGCATCTCACTCGACGCAGCCTTACAATCGCGATGCAATGGTCTGCATCCTCGATGATCTGCTGTTCACTTTCCGGTGAGCTCCTCATCACAGGTATTATATTAACTTATTCATCCATAAATGTCAAATATTTATTTGCACTTTTTTTAACGTTTTATTTATTCTTCTTGTTCCCATTTACTTCCATAAAAATAAGAGAAACAACGCGGAAAATACGTGTCGTTTCTCTCATGGTTTTCGTTATTTTTTCAAAGAATCTGCGGTGGCAAAGGCCATGACAGCCTCCTCCATCGAGGCGGGCGCGCAGACGCCGTCGTGGCGCACTTCCTTGCGGCGGAGCGACGCGAGGCCCTCGGGGATGGGGTCGCTGTTCTTCGCCTGCAGCTCGTCGAGCAGGGTGAACTCATCGACGCCCTGCGTCTTGACGCCGAGCGCGTCGAGCACGCTGCCGTTGAACTTGTAGGGGCTGGCCGTCGAGACGACGACCATGTGATGCGTATCGCCCGTCGCCTGCTGGTACTTCTCGGCGACGCTCCAGGCGACGGCCGTGTGCGGGTCGGCGACGTAGTGGTGCTCGCGGTAGACCTTTGCAATGCAGGCTTCCGTGTCCTCGTCCGACGTCCAGTCGGCCCAGAAGGTCTGCTGGATCTTTTCGAGCAGCTCGCTGCCGATGTCGTAGCGGCCCTCCTGCTGGAGCTGCTGCATCCAAGAGGCGACCTTCGCCTTGTCCTCCGCCATGTGGTAGAGCAGGCGCTCGAGGTTGCTCGAGATCAGGATGTCCATCGACGGCGAGATCGTCTTGAAGAAGTCGCGCTGGCGGTCGTAGACGCCCGTGCGCAGGAAGTCCGTCAGGACGTTGTTGGCGTTCGAGGCGCAGATGAGTTTGTGAACCGGCAGGCCCATGCACTTGGCGTAGAAGCCGGCGAGGATGTCGCCGAAGTTGCCCGTCGGCACGGTGAAGTCGATGGCCTCGCCCGACTCGATCGTGCCGGCAGAGAGGAGGTCGGCGTAGGCGCTGAAGTAATAGACGATCTGCGGCACGAGACGGCCCCAGTTGATGGAGTTGGCCGACGAGAGGCGGATGCCCTTCTCGTGCAGGGCCGCATTGAACGCCTTGTCGCCGAAGATCTTCTTGACGCCGCTCTGCGCGTCGTCGAAGTTGCCCGTGACGGCCGTGACGTTGACGTTCTTTCCCTCCTGCGTGAGCATCTGCAGCTGCTGGATGCGGCTGACGCCGCCCTGCGGGTAGAAGACCATGATGCGAATCTGCGGCACATCGCGGAAGCCCTCGAGCGCTGCCTTGCCCGTGTCACCAGAGGTCGCGACGAGAATCAGCACCTCATCCTTCTCGCCCGTCTTCTTGAGCGCCGTGCTCATGAGCTGCGGCAGGAGCTGCAGCGCCATGTCCTTGAAGGCACTTGTCGGGCCGTGCCAGAGCTCGAGGACGCTCTTGTCGCCCACCGCCTTGACGGGCGCGCGCTTTGCCGTATCGAAGCGGCCGCTTCCATAGGCGCGCGTGACGCAGCCAGAAAGCTCCTCTGCCGTGTAGTCCGTCAGGAAGAGCCCGAGCACTTTCTCGGCGCGCTCCTCATAAGACAGGGTCTTGAGCCCCTCGATGAAGGCCATGTCGACCTGCGGCATGGCATCCGGCACGAAGAGTCCGCCGTCTGCTGCCAGGCCGCGGATGATGGCCTGCGCGGAGTCGAGCTGCTCGGCATTTCCTCTGGTGCTGCTGTATTTCAAAACAATCGCCTCTTTCTACATTTATAAATGAACCAAACTATGCTAAAATGATAGCGGGCTGCAAGGGCAGAGCGCCCCGCGCAACCAGACAACTGTCATTATACCATAGAATCCCCGGGAATCCTATAGAAATCTGCAAAATGTCAGCACCCGGGATACGGCCATGACGTTGCCGTTACATTATAGTTGATAATCGGATGTTTTCTTTCTCTTTTTGTAACAGGAAAGGATGTTGAAGTTGTTGAAAATTGCCATGGCTCAGATGGAGGTCGTCCCCGGCCATCCAGACGTGAACACCGCCACGATCCTGCGCTTCATCGAGGAGGCGCGCGCAAAAGGCGCCGATGTCGTCATCTTCCCGGAGATGGCCGTGCCGGGCTACTTCCTCGGCGACACCTGGGAGCAGAGCGCCTTCCTGCGCGACTGCGAGAGCTACGGCCGCGACATCATCGCGGCCTCGAAGGATATCACGGTCATGTTCGGCAACGTCGCCATCGACTGGCAGAAGAAGAACAACGACGGCCGCGTGCGCAAGTACAACGCCTTCTTCATCGCGCGCGACAGCGAACTCGTCCAGCCGGACAACATGCCGTACCCGTACACGATCAAGACGCTGATGCCGAACTACCGCGAGTTCGACGACACGCGCCACTTCTTCAGCCTGCAGAAGCTCGCGCGCGAGCTCAGCACGACGCCCTCGAAGCTCCTCTCCCCCGTCACGCTCAAGATCCGCGGCCAGCGCTACCGCGCGGGCTGCCTGCTCTGCGAGGACGGCTGGAGCGACGACTACGAGTTTGCGCCGTTCGAGCTCCTCGAAAAGGAACACCTCGACTTCTACGTCAACATCTCGGCCTCGCCGTACACGCTCGGCAAGAACGACAAGCGCAACCGCGTCTTCGGCCGCCAGGCAAGAGAGGCTGGCGTGCCGCTCTTCTACGTCAACTGCATCGGCCTGCAGAACAACGGCAAGACGGTCTACACCTTCGACGGCTCGAGCACGGCCTACAACGAGAAGGGCGATGTCGTGCGCACGCTGCCGGAGTACGAGGAGGCGCTCACAGTCCTGCCGCTCGCTGAGATGAAGGACATGGCAGCCGAGCCGGAGAGCGAAGAAAAAGACATCGCGCACATCTACCGCGCGCTCCACTACGGCATCCGCCGTTTCCTCGAGAACATCCACATGAAGAAGATCGTCATCGGCATCTCGGGCGGCATCGACTCGGCCGTCGCCGCCGCGCTCTACGCGAAGGTCGTCGGCCCGGAGAACCTGCTGCTCGTCAACATGCCGAGCGTCTTCAACTCCGCCACGACGAAGGGACTCTCGCAGCAGCTCGCCAACAACCTCGGCTGCCAGTACATGATCATCCCGATCCAGGAGTCGGTCGACCACACGATCAAGCAACTCGAAGAGACGCCGATGGTCAACCTCGGCACGGGCAGCGAAATGCACCTCAAGGTCTCCTCCTTCGTCGCCGAGAACATCCAGGCGCGCGACCGCAGCGCCCGCGTGCTCGCCGGCGCTGCAGCGGCCTTCGGCGGAGGCTTCACCTGCAACGCCAACAAAGCGGAGACGACGGTCGGCTACTCGACGCTCTACGGCGACCAGTCGGGCTTCCTCGCCGCGCTCGCCGACCTCTGGAAGTACCAGGTCTACGCGCTCGCCCACTACATGAATGATGTGGTCTACGGCCGCGAAGTCGTGCCGCAGGGCATCATCGACATCGTGCCGTCGGCAGAGCTCTCCTCCGCCCAGAACGTCGACGAGGGCAAGGGCGATCCCATCAAGTACCCGTACCACGACTACCTCTTCCGCTCCTTCGTCGAGCGCTGGCAGAAGGCGACGCCAGAAGATGTGCTCGAGTGGTACAAGGCGGGCACCGTCGAGAAGAACCTCGGCTGCGAGGAAGGTCTCGTCCAGAAGTACTTCCCGACGGCCGCCGACTTCATCAGCGACCTCGAGCGCTGGTGGAACCTCTTCACGGGCATGGCAATCGCCAAGCGCATCCAGGCCCCGCCGATCCTCGCCGTCAGCCGCCGCGCCTACGGCTTCGACCACCGCGAGGCGCAGAACGGCGCCTACTACACGCGCCGCTACCGCGAGCTCAAAGCCGAGCTGCTGGCAGAGTAAGCGCTAGACGAGCGCATCCATCGTCGTCAGGAGTGGCAGGACGATGGAGAGCACGAAGAAGAAGATCATGCCACCGACAACAAAAATCATGACCGGCTCGGCGAGGGCTTCGACCCTTGCCGAGCGGTGACGGGCATCAGCCGCGGCAAACGCCGCGGCTTTTTCCATCATGGCGTCGAGCGTGCCGGTCATCTCGCCCGCCATCAGGAGCTCGACGAGCAGGCGCGGGCACGAGGTCAGCTGGCGCAGGCTCGCAGCGAAGGGCTGGCCCGACTCGACCTGCGCGCGCAGCGCCTTCATCTCGCACGCGATATGGCGGTTTGCCGGCACATCGGCGGCCATCGCCAGCGCCGTCGTCAGCGGGATGCCATTCTTCAGCATGACGGCGAAGAGCTCCAGGAGGATGCGCCAGGCAGAAGCGCGCTGCAAGGGCCCGAGAATCGGCATCTTCAAGAGCCAGCCGTCGAGGACCGTCCGAGTCCTCATATCGCGCACAAGGGCGATAGATGCCAGCGCGACAAGCGCACTGCCTATCAGCAGCGCGGCAAGGTGGCCGCTCACGAAGTCCATCAGCGCGAGCAGGAAGCGCGTCGTCCACGGCAGCTCCGCCTGCAGGTCCTGCAGCATGACGGCAAAGGCGGGCAGCACAAAGACGGCCATGAGCACGAGCGCGACGAGCGAGACGACGAGCAGAATGACGGGATAGAGCAGCGCCGACTTCAGCGCCTCGCGTGCCTCGTAGCGGTGCTCCTCGAAGTCCGCGAGCTGCGCGAAGATCTGGCAGAACGAGCCGCTCTCCTCGCCCGCACGCACGAGGCCGCAGAGCGAAACGGGAAAGACAGCAGGGTGCATGGCCATCCTCTCGTGGAGCGGCCGCCCCGCCAGGATGCCCGCGAGCAGCTGCTGCAACAGCGACTGGTACGCGCGGTCGGCGTCTGACTTTGCAAGCGCCTGCAGCGCCTGGTGGACAGGCATCCCCGCCTGCATCATCGCCGCCATCTGCCGCAGGAAGAGCACGCGCAGCTTGGCAGGCGGCGTCTTTGCGACTGCCCCTGCGAGCTGCTGCCGCCAGCGGGAGACTGCGGGCGCGCCCGCAGCTTCCTCGCACTGTAGATGAAGAGCGGCCACCCAGAGGCCGCGCCGCCTGATAAGCCCCGCCGCCTCGCGCTCGTCGCGCGCCTCGACCGTGCCCGCGAAGAACTCGCCCGCGCGGTTCCTCGCCTCGTATTGGAATACGCCCATAATGCCTCCTCTCTCTCAATGGATACTGCCATCGGCATCAGCCAAGGCGCTCTGCCGCCCGCTCATAGACCTCGCGCGCGATGAGGCCCTGCTGCAGGAGCTTCTGCAGGGCCTGGCGGCGCGTCTGCATGCCCTGCGCCTGATGCGTCATCATCGCCATCTCGATCTGGCTATACTTGCCCTGGCGGATCAGGCTGCAGACAGACGGCTCGCGCAGCAGGACCTCCACGAGCGGCACGCGGCCGCCCCTGCGCGCGGGCAGGAGCTCCTGCGCGAAGATGGCGCAGAAGACATCGGCAACCTGTGCGCGCACGATGCTCTGCTCCTCCTGCGGGTAGAAGCCCTCGATGCGCCGCACGGCCTCCGCTGCGCCGCGCGTGTGCAGCGTGCCGAGCACGAGCATGCCCGTCTCCGCGGCCATGAGCGCCGTCGTCATCGTCTCGCGGTCGCGTATCTCGCCGACGAGCAGGATGTACGGCATCTCGCGCAGCGCACTCCTCAGGGCCTCCGGGAACGCGAGGAAATCGCGCCCGAGCTCGCGCTGGCTGATAAAGCATCGGGATGGCGCGAAGACGTACTCGATGGGGTCCTCAAGCGTCAGGATGTGCGCCGCTTGGCTCTCATTAACGGCCTGCAGGAACGCGGCCAGCGTCGTCGTCTTGCCCGAGCCCGTGCGCCCCGTCACGAGCACGAGGCCCTGCCGCGCAGACAGCAGCCCCTGCAGGGCCGCCGGTGCATGGATGGCCGCCAGGCTCGGGACGCGCTCCGGCAGCACGCGCATGACGAGCGCCAGGCGCGCCTGCTGGCGGTAGAAATTGCCGCGTAGCCGCCGCTCTGCGTGCGCCAGCGAGAAATCGACAGCGTGGCCATGGCGCAGCTCTGCCAGCTGCCCGGGCGACAGGAATGCCTCTGCCAGCGATTCCATGAAATCATCATCAACCGTTTCGCCCGCCTGCGCCAGCCTCTGCAGCCTGCCGTCGACGCGCAGCCAGGCATCCTGCCCCGCCGACAGGTAGATGTCGCTGGCGCGCGCCTCGATAGCCTCCATCAGGATGGCAGACCAGCGCGCATGCCTCGCTTCAGCCATAGAGCACCCTCCTGACCTCCTGCCACGAGGTGATGCCCGCCTCCGCCTTGGCCCGGCCGTCCTCGAGCAGGGAGCGCATGCCAGAAGCCCGGGCACGCTCGGCCATCTCACGGCGCGGGACCTTCTGCAGGATGCCCTCGCGCACCGCTTCGCCCGGCACGAGGATCTCCGCGAGCACCGTCCGGCCGCGGTAGCCCGTGCCCTGGCACGCATCACAGCCGCGGCTCCTGTAGAGCAAGAGTCCCTCGCCGCCCGCGCCAAAGAACGCGGCCTCCTCCGAATCGCCCGCCGCGCGGTACATTTCGCGGCAGTCGGGGCAGAGCCTGCGCACGAGGCGCTGCGAGATGATGCCCGAGAGCGTCGCCGCCAGCAGGTACGGCGCAACGCCCATCTCGAGCATGCGGTAGAGCGCTGCGACGGCATCCTCCGTGTGGATCGTCGTCATCAGCAGGTGGCCCGTCAGCGCGATGCGCACAGCCATCGCCGCCGTCTCCTCGTCGCGGATCTCCCCGAGCAGGATGCCCGTGACATCCTGGCGCAATACAGCGCGCAGCCCCGCGACGAACGTCATGCCCGCCTTCGGGTGGATCTGCACCTGATTGACGCCCGGCAGCACGCGCTCGATGGGGTCCTCGAGCGTCACGAGATTGCGCGACTCCGTGTTGAGCTCCGCCAGCGCCGCGTAGAGCGACGACGTCTTGCCCGAATTCATCGGCCCGCAGAGCACGATCATGCCCGCCGGCCGGTGGATGAGCGCCCGGAAGCAGGCCGTGTCCTCCTCCGAGAAGCCGAGCTCATCGAGCGAGAGCAGCTGCTCCGAGACATCCATCAGGCGCATGACGATGACCTCGCCGGCCGTTGCCGGCAGAGACGAGACGCGGATGTCGATGCGCCGGCCCTTCGCCTGGAACAGGATGTGGCCGTCCTGCGGCTGCTGGTGCACGGCGATGTCCATTCCCGCCATGACCTTGAGGCGCGAGATCACCGCCGGGCCGAGATTCGCCGGCATCGCCATGACCTCGCGCAGGAGACCGTCCACGCGGAAGCGCAGCCGGACTCGCATCTCCTGCGGCTCCAGATGCACATCGCTCGCATGCATGGCCACCGCCCGCCCGAGCACGAAGTCGACAAGCTCGATGACGCCCCGCTCCTCCGGCCGCAGCCCATAGCGCACCTCCCGCACCGACTCCCGCACGAGATCCTGCCAGATCATTTCCGGACGTTCCACCGCAATCCCCCCTTGTCATTCTCAATTCCATTCTCAATGACTACTTCTACAAGATATGAGAAAATCCTTTATTTTCTGAACGAGAAATTGCCAGCCAGTCACGCGCACAAAAAAAGCGGCCCGCCATCTGGCAGACCGCCTTATTCTTATGTATCATCTGTTACATCATGCCATTGCAGCACAAACCGCCGCGCATCGTCCGTCAGTCCGACTGCGTGTCTGCATCACATCATCACAGCTCACGACTCGTTGACGCGCTTGCCTGTGATGTGCTCCGGCGTCAATTCGAGCATGAGCATGCGCGGGCCAGCGTGCTTAATCTCGTTGTCGAGGTACGCCGCATCCTGCGTGAACTTCTCGCCGAGCAGCCGCGTCAGGCGCAGCGCAGCCTCCTCGTCCTCCAGCACGCGCATGCGGCCAAAGACGATGACGCTGCGGAACGTCAGCGACCACTCCACGCCGTCCTCATGACGACCCTCACCCGTGATGCAGTACGACACCTTGTCGCAGGCGCGGATCGCATCGAGCTTGTGCCCCGCCTTCGCGCAGTGGAAGTAGAGCTTGCCGCTTGCCTCATCGTAGTAATGGTCGAGCGGCACTCCATAGGGATACCCATCATCCCCGAGCACCGAAAGCACCCCGCGCTTCTCCCGCTTCAGGATAGCCACGCACTCCTCCGCCGGAAGCTGCTGCTTGAATCTTCTCATCTTGCGAAACATGGTCATCTTCCTTTCTCGCATCGTTCTCACCATCTGACAACTCTAGCATACCACATATCCGCCCCCAGTCCAATCCCATCCGGATTTCACGTGCAGAGCATGCTCCATATGCATTCCAGCAGGGTCAATGCCAGCACGATGTTGATGATCCGGTAATGGCGGCTATAGAATTCCTGGATCAGGAGTCCGCCGCCAATCCAGGTGAACGTGGCAATCGTCCCGATGGTTGCAATCAGGAATTCCACTCCGATCAGGATCCACAGCACCTTGCTGTACGGTGTGACAAATCCCGTCAGCGCCGTAATGCCGAACATATAGTAAAAATATAAAATTAACGACATAAAATATATAGATGATTATATTAAAATATGTTATAATTATCTATAGAGGGAGGTAAGTTCCATATGTTTGCTAAAGACGTTCTTCGCATCTTGCAGGTTTCTAGGCCGACGCTCACGAAGTATGTCAAGACAGGGATTATCCGTGTCCATGTCATGCCGAACGGCCACTACGACTACAACGAGGAAGATGTCTACCAGTTCCTCAACAAAGACGTGAACCGCAAGACCTACATCTATGCCCGTGTCTCTACGCCAAAGCAGAAGCCTGACCTCAAGAACCAGATCCAGCTGCTCAAGCAGTTCTGCTTTGCAAATGGCTACACCATCAATGGCGTATTCTCAGACATCGCCAGCGGTATCAGCTTCGAGAAGAGAAAGGGCTTCTTCGACCTGCTGGACGATGTCCTTGCCGGTCGTGTCGAGCGCGTGGTCGTGACGTACAAGGACAGATTGTCGCGCGTCGGCTACGACTTGTTCTACTACCTGTTCCAGAAGTACAATTGTGAGATTGTCGTGATGAGTGAGATGGGCTCCGAGGAACTTGACTCTCAAGAAGTTTTCGAGGATATCGTGAACCTCTTGCATTGCTACTCTATGAAGTTGTATTCCAATCGCAAAAGACTGCGGAAGATCAAGGAGGCGATAGAGGATGATGAAACGAGTGGAACACCACCGGCTTAAACCCTCGTCACCGTTCTATGTCATGCTGCGCGAATTCTGTCATCGTTCCAAGAACCTTTACAATCATGGGAACTTCCTGATCCGTCAGGCGTTCCTCGAAGATGGCAAATGGCTGCGCTATGGCGAAATCGACCGTTTGCTGAAGGGTGACGCAGACTACCCCGACTATCGGGAGATGCCAACTGCACAGACGGCACAGCAGACGCTTCGTATTTTGGACAAGAACTGGACATCGTTCTTCGCAGCCATCAAGGACTGGAAGGCCCATCCAGAGAAGTACAAGGGACGTCCTAAACTGCCGAAGTACAAGCCGAAGGATGGCTATTTCCCGCTGGTGCTGACGAACCAGAACTGCAAGCTCAAGGACGGAATCATCCGTTTTCCCAGGACCTTCCAAGGGTTCACGGTAAAGGCTATCTTTGTCAGTCAGACTGATGCTGTATTCAAGCAGGCGCGTATCATCCCGCATGGCGGAGAGATTTGCATAGAACTCGTCTATGAGATTCCCGAGGTCGAAGAGAAAGCGGACAATGGAAAATATGCCGCTATCGACATTGGCGTCGACAATCTCGCGGCGCTGGCGTGGAATACAGGTAAGCGCCCTGTCCTTTTCAAGGGGACGCCTCTCAAGTCAGTCAACCAGTACTACAACAAGCAGATGGCCAAGCGCAGGAGCATCTGTGAGCGGATGAATGGACGCCATTCATCGAAGCGAATCGCGCGGCTCACAGCGAAGCGGAATCGCAAGGTTGAGGATTACTTGCATAAGGCAAGCCGCAAGGTCATCGACTTGTGTGCGGAACAGGATGTATCGGTGCTCGTCATCGGCAAGAACAAGGGCTGGAAACAGGAAGCGAACCTCAGCCGCAGGCTCAATCAGAGTTTTGTGCAGCTGCCTTTCGCCCGCTTCATCCAGATGCTGCAGTACAAAGCCGAGTCAATCGGCATGAAGGTTGTGCTGACTGAGGAGAGCTACACCAGTGGCACTTCTTTCTTGGATGGCGAGGCCCCGGTCAAAGCCTGCTATGACAAATCACGCCGGGTTCATCGCGGCCTGTTCTTGGCAAACGATGGCCAACGCATCAATGCCGATGTCAATGGTGCCTACCAGATCATGCGAAAAGTATTCCCGAATGTGAACGCAGACGGGATAGAGGGCGTAGCGTTGCGCCCAGCTGTAGTAACTCTTTCGATGAGCGCTCGCCGCGGCTCCGGCTGTGCCTGATGCGAGAAAGAGTGAACAGCGAAATTTATTAAAAATACGAATATCATTATTTGTTATTTATAATAAATATAACGTGGTATATCCGTCAAGCCCGATCATCAGGTTGACAATAGCCGCCCGATCGCTGACACGGATTTCCTTCTCTGCGAACACAGTGCTGAACGCTTCCTCTGAAAAATCGGCTGACTCATAGTTCCCCTGAAGGAAATTCAAGCGCGGATATGGCTGCAAGTCTTTCAGCGTAACCGACGCTCTCCCCGCCAGGGGATGCTCGGCCCGGAGAAAGGCATGCGGAGCGGCGGTGAACAGTTCCTGGAAGCGCAGCCCCATCTCATCCATCGTCTTCCGCAGGAACGCTTCATTCCTGCCGCACAGATAGAGGATGCCCAGATCGCAGAAGCGGTTCTTCACATCCTCCAAGATCTGATGGGTCTGGGTCTCATTGAGGATAAACTCGAATCGCTCCCGCCCAAACTCCTGGACCATCTCCACAAAGGCATTGGCCGTGAACGTGTAATGCTGCGTCGAGACACAGAAGCGCTGCTTCTCCGGCTGATTCAAAATGAACCGGTCCTCCAGAAGGCGCATCTCCTGGATCACCTGTCTCGCATAGCCCAAAAATTCCACGCCTTCTTTTGTCAAAGCGATGCCGCTGCGGCTCCTCGTGAATATATTGAATCCGACTTCCCGTTCTGCTTCCTTCACAGCCGCCGACAAGCTGGGCTGGGATATATGCAGCTTTTTCGCTGCCTCCGTGATGGACCCCGCCTCGGCCACCGCAACGATATAACGCAAGGATTGGATCGTCATGCGCTCATCCCCCATTTCCCTGGCACCCGGAACCTATACGATGCGATACCCTTCCGCAGCCAAGACGCTCAATGCCCGCGCAAAGTTTTCTTCTTTGACCAAGATGTAGTCTGTATTGTACGTGGATATCGCAAAGATGCCGATCTCATGTTTGGCAAGGATCCCGGACAATTTCGACAGGATGCCAATGAGCGAAAAGTCAAGGACGCCCTGAATGCGGAATCCTCTCCACCCGTCATCCCGTTCTACCGTCTTTGCAGGTGTGTCCTCTGTCCTGCACACCAGCGACACTTCTTCATCCGTCTTCCCGACAAAGTAAAAATCAGCGGCCACGTTATATTTATTATAAACACCAAATAATGATATTCGTATTTTTAATAAATTTCGCTGTTCACTCTTTCTCGCATCAGGCACAGCCGGAGCCGCGGCGAGCGTTCATCGAAAGAGTTACTACAGCTGGGCGCAACGCTACGCCCTCTATCCCGTCTGCGTTCACATTCGGGAATACTTTTCGCATGATCTGGTAGGCACCATTGACATCGGCATTGATGCGTTGGCCATTGTTTGCCAAGAACAGGCCGCGATGAACCCGGCGTGATTTGTCATAGCAGGCTTTGACCGGTGCCTCGTCATCCAAGAAGGAAGTGCCACTCGTATAGCTCTCCTCCGTCAGCACAACCTTCATGCCGATTGACTCGGCCTTGTACTGGAGCATCTGGATGAAGCGGGCGAAAGGCAGCTGCACAAAGCTCTGGTTGAGCTTGCGGCCGAGATTCGCTTCCTGTTTCCAGCCCTTGTTCTTGCCGATGACCAGTACCGACACGTCCTGCCCCGCGCACAAGTCGATGACCTTGCGACTCGCTTTGTGCAGGTAATCCTCGACCTTGCGGTTCCGCTTCACTGTGAGCCGCGCGATTCGCTTCGATGAATGGCGTCCATTCATCCGCTCACAGATGCTTCTGCGCTTGGCCATCTGCTTGTTGTAGTACTGGTTGACCGACTTGAGCGGCGTCCCCTTGAGCAGGACAGGTCGCTCGCCTGTGTTCCAGGCCAGTGCCGCGAGATTGTCGACGCCGATGTCGATGGCGGCGTATCTTCCATTGTTCTCTTTCTCCTCGACCTCTGGAATCTCATAGACGAGTTCCAGATCGATTCCCCCGCCATGCGGGATGATGCGTGCCTGCTTGAACACAGCATCTGGCTGACTAGAGAAGATGGCCTTTACTGTGAATCCTTGAAAGACTCTTGGAA
>NZ_DGWR01000011.1:0-73507 GCF_002395285.1 Mitsuokella sp. UBA4253
GGTTGCTTAAAGTTGTAAACTACTGATTCTCTATTATAAAAAGCATAGCTAGTATTTTATCACTGTTTCACGTGAAACAATATCGGGGCCGATGAGGTGACGCATGTCTTGGGGAACGGGGGTTTGTACTTGAATCTCTTTGCCGGTAAGAGGATGGCGGAAACACACGCGCCAGGCGTGCAGGGCCTGCCGCTTCATCCTATCACAAGGGCCGCCGTAAGCTGCGTCGCCTAAAAGGGGATGGCCTAGGGCGGAAAAGTGGACGCGGATCTGGTGGGTGCGGCCGGTCAGCAGGTGGAGTTTGAGCAGGGAATATGCAGGCCACGATGCGCTGACCTCGTACTCCGTCAGCGCACGCTTCCCATCTGCGCGCACCTGCCAGTGATTCGCCTTGCTCGTGTCGCGGCCGATGGGCATATCGATACGTCCCTTTTCCCGATTCAGCTGACCAGTCACTAGTGCCAAATACTCGCGGTAAATCTGGCCGTGACACTGCGTCATCGCGTGCTGGATGCGCGCCGATTTGGCGAGGATGACGATGCCCGTCGTATCACGGTCAAGGCGGTAGAGCGGATGGATGCCGGCCGCTTCTCCTCTGCGCCGGAAATAACCGGCCACTGCATGGACGAGCGTGTCGCGCGCTTCGCGATGCGTCGGATGGACGATCATCGCGGCAGGCTTATTGACGATCAGGAAGGCTTCATCCTCGTAGAGGATATCGAGCGGCAGGTCGACGGGCACGACGGGCGACGCTTCCTGCCAGAGCATCGTCAGCTCATCCTCTGCCTTGACGCGCAGGCGAGCATTGCGGACAGCCTTCCCGTTGACAAGGATCGTGCCGTTCCACTTGATGTGTTTCCAGAGCTTCGCCGAAAGCCCCAGTGTGGACGATGCAAGCTGACGGATTTCCCTGCCGTCATGGGCATCATCAACCGTATAAGAAATCTTCACCAGACGTCTCCTCTCTTTTAAAAATAAAAACGGGGCATGTTTCACGTGAAACATGCCCCGCTGCATTAAAGCGGATTCTTTGCCGGAGTGCCGGCCTTGCGCGGGTAGGCCTTCGGCGTCGGCATCGTTTTGGTCACGGTGATGATGGCGCGCTTGTCATCGAGGCCGGGCAGATGGACTTCGCGCATCTCCGTCTTGCTGCCGCCCATGACCTTGATGGCCTTGGCTGCTTCTTCGACTTCCTCGGCGTACGCTCTGCCCTTGAGCGCGAGGAAGTGGCCACCGCGCTTGATAAAAGGCAGGCAGTATTCGCAGAGGATGGGCAGCCTTGCGACGGCGCGCGAGACGGCAAGGTCAAACTGCTCGCGGTATTTTTTGTTGCGCGCCCCCTCCTCTGCCCTCGCGTGGACGCAGTCGACGCCTTCGAGGCCGAGCTCGTCGACGACGGTCTGCAGGAAATTGACGCGCTTCTTCAGGGAATCCATGAGCGTCAGCTTGGCATCAGGGCAGAAGATCTTGAGCGGCAAGCCCGGAAAGCCCGCGCCTGTACCGACATCGATTATCGATACCGCCCCGTGGAACAGTGCCGGATCGTAGGCCGAGAGCGAGTCGACCATGTGCTTGACGGCCACCTCGTGTTCCTCCGTGATGGCAGTGAGATTCATTTTCTCGTTCCACTCCACCAGCAGCTCATAGTAGCGCGTGAACTGCGCGAGCTGCGTCTCACTCAACGTCAGGCCGAAGGCCTCCGCTGCTTTCTTCATCTCATCTCGAAACATCGTGCTGCCCCCTCTCAATCCTTCTCGTTCTCTTCATCATGGACATCGCGAAGCCGCTTCTGCTGCTCGAGCCAGACGAGCAGCACCGAGACGTCAGCCGGCGAGACGCCGCTGATGCGGCCGGCCTGGCCGACCGAGCGCGGGCGGATGGCGGCGAGTTTCTCGCGCGCCTCATCGCGAAGGCTCGGCACATCTTGATAATCAATATCCTCTGGCAGGAGCTTCGCCTCGAGTTTCTCCATGTGCGCGACCTGCTCGAGCTGCTTCTTGATGTAGCCCTCGTATAGGATGGCAGTCTCGACCTGCTGGCGCACTTCCTTTGCGAGCTCCGGCAGCTCCGGATACGCGAGGCGCAGCTTCTCGTAGTCGACCTGCTGGCGGCGCAGGAGGTCGGCAAGCGGCTGCGCGCTCTTGATGGGCTCGATGCCGGCAGTCGTCAGGCGCTCATTCGTCTCCTGGCTCGGATTGATCGTCGTCTCCTTGAGCAATTTCATCGCTGCGTCGATGGCCGCTTTCTTTGCCGTGAAGCGCGCCCAGCGGTCATCCTTGACGAGGCCGACGCGCCGGCCGTACGGCGTCAGGCGCAGGTCAGCGTTATCCTGGCGCAGAAGAAGACGATATTCAGCACGGCTCGTCATGATGCGGTACGGCTCATTCGTCCCCTTCGTCACAAGGTCATCGATGAGCACGCCGATGTACGCCTCTGAGCGCTTGAGAATGAGAGGCTCTTGCTTCTTTATGAACATCGCCGCATTGATGCCGGCGATGATGCCCTGTGCCGCAGCCTCCTCATAGCCCGACGTGCCATTGGCCTGCCCCGCCGAGAAGAAGCCATGGATGGCCTTGAACTCCAGCGTCGGCTTGAGCTGCGTCGGGTCGATGCAATCGTACTCAATGGCATAGCCCGCGCGCATGACGTGCGCGTGCTCGAGGCCCGGTATCGTCTTGAGGAAGGCGAGCTGTACATCCATCGGCATGCTCGTGCTCATGCCCTGCACGTAGACTTCATTCGTGTGCAGTCCTTCCGGCTCAAGGAAGAGCTGGTGGCGGTCCTTGTCCGGGAAGCGCAGGATCTTTGTCTCGATGGACGGGCAGTAGCGCGGGCCGATGCCCTCGATGATGCCGTTGGCCATCGGCGCGCGGTCCATGTTGTCGCGCAGGATCTTGTGGGTCGCCTCATTCGTGTACGTCAGCCAGCACGGCACCTGCTCGCGCGTCTCTTCATCGCTCATGAACGAGAAGTTGCGCGCCTCCTCATCGCCCGGCTGGATCTGCATCTTCTCGTAATCGAGCGTGCGCGCATCGACACGGGCGGGCGTGCCCGTCTTGAAGCGCATGAGGCGGATGCCCGCCGCCTTGAGCGAATCCGAGAACTTCATCGCCGGGCGCTGTCCGTTCGGGCCGCCGCTGTAGGTATGCTCGCCGACGATGATGCGGCCCTTGAGGTAGGTGCCCGTCGCCATGATGATGGCCGGCGCAAGGTAGACCTCCCCCGTCTCGACGAGGACGCCGCGCACGGCCTTCTTGTCCTCGGTGAGCAGCAGGTCCGTGATGAGGATTTGCTTGACATCGAGGTTCTCTGTCTTCTCGCACGTCTCCTTCATCGTGAACTGGTAGAGCTTCTTGTCCGCCTGCGCGCGCAGCGCATGGACAGCGGGGCCCTTGCCCGTGTTGAGCATGCGGAACTGTATGCAGGTCTTGTCCGCATTGACGCCCATCTCGCCGCCGAGCGCATCGAGCTCGCGCACGAGATGGCCTTTGCCCGGGCCGCCGACCGACGGGTTGCAGGGCATCAGAGCGATATTGTCCATCGAGAGCGTCGCCAGGAGCGTCTTGCAGCCGATGCGCGCGGCGGCCAGAGCCGCCTCCACGCCGGCATGGCCAGCGCCGATGACGATGACATCGTATGATCCAGCGGTAAACAACGAAAATCCCCCTTATCTATATTAGGTATGAACTGATTTATTTGCCAATGCAGAACTTGCTGAAGATCTCATTGATGATATCCTCCCCGACCGTCTCGCCCGTGAGCTCGCCGAGCTTTTCCCAGGCAGAGCGCAGGTCGATGGAGATGAAGTCGAGGCCCATCGAGGCCTCTATCGTGCGGATGGAAGCCTCGAGGTGCTCGTCCGCCTGGCGCAGGATCTCGGCCTGGCGCGCGTCCGTGACAAAGGTGCCCTCCTGTCCGGCCTGCGTGCCTGCGTAGACCTTTGCGGTAATGGCATTCGTGAGGTCGGCGAGTCCATCCTGCGTGCGCGTCGAGATCGTGATGACGGTGACATCCTTTCCAGCGCGCTCCTGCAGCATCGCCGGTGTGACAACGGCTGCGAGGTCGTCCTTGTTGAGCAGCAGGATGGCTTCCCGCCCGCGGACGAGCTTCAGGATCTCCGCGTCCTCGCTGTCGAGCGGGCGCGAGGCGTCGAAGAGCGCGAGGATAAGCGAAGCCTCCTTGACATAGGAGCGCGCCTTCTCGACGCCGATGCGCTCGACGACATCGTCCGTCGCGCGGATGCCCGCCGTGTCGATGATGCGCAGCGGGATGCCGCCGACGTCGGCGTACTCTTCAATGGAGTCGCGCGTCGTGCCCGGCACATCCGTGACGATGGCCCGCTCCTCGCGGAGCAGGGAATTGAGCAGGCTCGACTTGCCAACATTCGGCTTGCCGATGATAGCCGTCAAGAGACCGTCGCGGAGAATCCGGCCGGCATGAGCCGTCTTCAATAGATTTGCGATTTTGTTGCGTATCTCAACCACATTTTTCTCGATATCGTACGTCAGGATATCGTCGACTTCATCCTCGGGGAAGTCAATCGCGGCCTCGATATGCGCAATCATGCCGAGGACGTCGTGGCGCATTGCCTGGATCTCCTTCGAGAAGTGGCCTGTCAGGTGGCCGGCCGCCATCGTCAGGGACGTCTCCGTGCGCGCCTGGATGATGTCCATGACGGCCTGCGCCTCTGAGAGGTCAAGACGCCCGTTGAGGAAGGCGCGCTTCGTGAACTCGCCACGCTCTGCCGGCCTTGCACCGGCCTTCCACGTGAGCTCCAACGTCTTGCGCAGTGTCATGAGGCCGCCGTGGCACTGCAGCTCCACGACATCCTCCACCGTGTACGAATGCGGCGCTAGCATGACGAGCGCCAGCGCCTCGTCGATGACCTTGCCCGCCTCATCCACGATATGGCCGTAGACGGCGCGATGGCTGCCCGCCATGACGAGCGGTTTGCCGTTCTTCGCCCGGAACACTTTGCCGGCCGTCTTCAGGGCATGCTCGCCGCTGATGCGGATGACGCCGATGCCGCCCTCGCCCTGCGGCGTCGCGATTGCACTGATCGTATCTCCCTGCTGCATACTGGGTCTCCTTTCTCAATCCTTGTCAAAAACTCCGTCAAATACATCAAAAAGGGCCTGCTCCCAGAAGGAGAAAGCCCTTTCACAGCTCTCTTATCTTGCTGTCTGCCTCCGGGAAACGAATCAGTCTTACTCGTTTTCCCGGCCGCGCTGGCTGCCTTCCGCCCGACGGCGGCGACGCGGCACGATGACGACGTAGCGGCGCGGCTCATCGCCGGCGCTGTACGTCGATACCTTGCGGCTGTCCTGCAGCGCCATGTGAATGATCTTGCGCTCATGGCGGTTCATCGGCTCGAGGTGGATCTCCTGGCCGATGCGGCAGGCCTTCTCTGCCAGATGGCCCGCGAGGCGCGTGAGCGTCTCCTCGCGGCGGGCACGGTACCCCTCGATATCGAGGAGCACGTGCAGGCGCTCGCCCGAAACGCCGCGGTTGGCCGCGAGATTCGTCAAGTACTGCAATGCATCGAGCGTCTGGCCGTGCTTGCCGATGAGGATGCCGAGGCTCTCGCCCTCGATCTGGAAGAGGACACCCTCCTCCGTCTCCGAGTGCTGCAGCTCGACCTCGATCTTCATCGCCGCAAAGACATCATCGAGGAACTTGCGTGCGCGCTCTTCCTGCTCTGCGAGCGAGACGTCCGGCTTGGCAGCCGTCTCCGTCGCTTCGGCCTCTTCTCCGAGGCGCGTCTCCAGCTCCGCCATATCGGCAGACGGGTCCTTTGCGTCGAGGTCTGCCGATGCGCTCGTATCGATCTCACGGACGCGGATGCGCGCATCCCTGCGGCCGATCAGGCCGAGGAAGCCGCGCGAAGGCTGCTCGAGCACTGTGTACTCCAGGCTCGCGGGCGCACAGCCGAGGTCCGAGGCAGCCGCGTCAAGCGCCGCCTCGACCGTCCGGCCGGTCCATTCCATGGTTTCTGCCATATCAGGCAGCCTCCTTTTTCTTGTCGTCGTTGCGGTACATCCACCACTGCTGCGCGATCTGGACGATGTTCATCGTGACCCAGTAGAGAACGAGACCGGACGGGAAGTTCAAGCTGATCCAACCGATGAAGAGCGGCATGACCGTCATCATGATCTTCATCTGCTGGTTCATCTCCGTCGTCGTCTGCTTCTGCTGCAGGAACGTCGTCAGAGCCGAGAGGACCGGCAGGATGTAGTACGGATCAGGATCCGACATGTTCGGCAGCCAGAGGAAGGCAGCCGACTCCGGCGTCGGATACGTGAAATTGTAGAGCGCGTAGTACATGCCCATGAGGATCGGCATCTGGATGAGCAGCGGCAGGCAGCCAGCCAGCGGGTTGACGCCGGCCTCCTTGTAGAGCGCGCCGACCTTCTGCTGCATGACCTGCGGATTGTCCTTGTACTTCTCCTGGATCTTCTTCATCTTCGGAGAGAGCTCCTGCATGGCCTTCATCGACTTGACCTGCTTGACCGTCAGCGGGTAGAGCAGCATCTTGATGAGGATCGTCAGCAGGACGATGGCCACGCCGTAGCTGCCGAAGCCTGCAAGGTCCGTCACATTATAGAGTGCCTGCAGCACAACGTGCAGGAGATTCTCGATCGGTTCGAATATCGTTCCAAAGAAACCCAATATATCACATCCTAATCTTCACAAAAATAACAGTATCACATACGCCCGGCCTCACGGCACGGGATCATAGCCGCCCTTGTGGAACGGGTGGCAGCGCAGGATGCGCTTGAGGGCCAGCCAGCCCCCACGCCGGGCTCCATAACGCTCGATGGCCTCGAGCGCGTATTCAGAACACGTCGGGACATAGCGGCAGGAAGGCGGGAACATCGGCGAAATGAATCCGCGATAGAACCGCACCAACAGAAGAAACAGTGTCTTCAAGCTCAGGACCTCTTTTGCCTTGCAGTCGATTTCCCAGACGACGCCTTGCGGGGCGCCGCATGCCTCGGCCCGTGAAAGGCGCGCAGGTCCTTCTTCGAGCCCTTGAAGATGCCCGCCTGCTGGCCGAGCTGCAGGAAAGCCCGCTCGACAACAGGGCACTTGACATCGACGATGGGCTTGCGGCCGACGAGCAAGAGAGCCGCATCCTCGCGGACGCGGTCCTGGTTCAGCCGGTACGTCTCGCGCAGCAGGCGCTTGACGCGGTTGCGCGTGACGGCACAGCCGAGCTTCTTGCCGGCGGCAAAGCCGACGCGCCCGCGCACCCCGTCCGACGGGAATACGTACAGCACAAAGTAGCGGTTCGCAAAGGAACGGCCACTGCGGTAGACACGTTGGAAATCACTGCGGCGCTTGATGATCCGTCTTCTCGGTAAGGTAAGCATTCGCATTTCCCCAAAATCCAATCAGTAGTAAAAACGGTAAAAGATAAGCAAAAAAGGCCACCGAAGTGACCTCATCCGATTTATGCCGAAAGCTTCTTTCTACCGCGCTGGCGTCTTCTCTTCAGAACGAGACGGCCGCCCTTCGTCTTCATGCGCTCACGGAAGCCATGGGTCTTCTTTCTCCAATGGTTGTTCGGCTGGAAAGTCTGTTTCATGTGTGTAACACCTCCTTCTGGATTTGTGTCTGAGACTAATTGGCTGTATAGAAGCATAGTATCAGATTTTAACTATGTCAAATTATAGACTACCGACTCGCGGCCTGTCAAGGATTTTCCCTTGTCTTTTTCCCGTCAGACTGTGGATATTTTCAGGCTTATGGCCACTTGCACACAGAAAAACTGTTGATAAGTCACGCTAGTTTTGATAAGATATTGTTGATTATTGTGCGGAAAACCCCATTGGTGCCCTGCGAGGCAAGGCTCGTAAACATAAGATACTGTAAGATATCATCCACATTTCCCGCCTCTATCCCAAGGAACGACTATACTTATCCACAGCTGTGGATAAAAATGTGGATAACGTTATGCACCTGTGGAAAAAGTTTCTACATATTCTAATAGCAGGAAAGGATTTTTTTCATGGAGCAGACACAGCTGCAGGCTGTCTGGGAGCAGATCCTCACCAAGATGAAGGAAACTCTCGCCGAGTCAGCCTTCAAGTGGTTCAAGTCGGTCAAGCCGCTCTCCCTGACCGACGACGGATTTGTCCTGAGCGTCCAGAACGACCTCGTCAAGGACTGGATCACCAGCCACTACCTCACGATCGTCGAGGACGCGGTCAGCGCCGTACTGGGCAGCAAGCACAAGGTGAGCTTCCAGGTCGTGCCCGAAGCACAGCCTGAAGTGGAGCCAGCCAAGAAGGAGACAGCTGGAGAAGAAGAGACGGCCGCCAGTCACAGCAGCAGCCGCAAGAAAGAAGACCCCAATCAGGGAAGCCTCTTCCAGGACCAGCCGCCCGCCCCTGTCGATAACGGCGACATGCACATCGTCGCGCCGGGCGACCGCTCGTCGCTGAACCCGAAGTACACCTTCGAGACGTTCGTGACAGGCAGCTCGAACCGCTTTGCCCATGCGGCCGCCATGGCCGTTGCCGAATCGCCAGGCAAGGTCTACAACCCGTTCTTCATGTACGGCGGCGTCGGCCTCGGCAAGACACATCTCATGCACGCCATCGGCAACCGCGTGCTGCAGAACCACCCCGAGATGCGCGTGCTCTACGTCTCGAGTGAGCAGTTCACCAACGAGATCATCCGCGCCATCCAGGAGGGCAAGGCCGAGCTCTTCCGCCAGAAATACCGGACGATCGACGTCCTGATGGTCGACGATATCCAGTTCCTTTCCGGCAAGCAGAGCACGCAGGAAGAATTCTTCAACACCTTCAACGCGCTGCACGTCGCCGACAAGCAGATCATCCTGTCGTCCGACCGCCCGCCGCGCGAAGTCCAGAAGCTCGAAGACCGCCTGCGCTCGCGCTTCGAGGGCGGCCTGATCACCGACATCCAGGCGCCTGACCTCGAGACGCGCATCGCCATCCTCAAGAACAAGGCGCTGCTCGACCACGTCGACGTGCCGAACGATGTCCTGATGTTCATCGCCAACCGCATCGACAGCAACATCCGCGAACTCGAGGGCGCCCTGACGCGCGTCGTCGCCTACGCTTCCCTCATCAAGAAGCCCGTCACGACAGATGTCGTCGCCGAGGCCCTCAAGGACGTCTTCCCGAACAACCATAAGAAAGAGGTCACGCTCGAAGTCATCCAGGAGATTGTCGCCACCTACTTCAAGATCCGCATCGAGGACCTCCATTCCAAGAAACGCACGCGCAGCATCGCCTTCCCGCGCCAGATTGCCATGTACCTCTGCCGCGAGCTCACCGACACCTCGCTGCCGCAGATCGGCAATTTCTTCGGCGGGCGCGACCACACGACGGTCCTGCACGCCTACGACAAGATCGCCAAAGAGCGCGAGGAAAACGCCAAGCTTCATAAGATCATCAAAGACCTCATCGAGAGCATCCAGAAGATGTAAATGCCCCACAGGTTGCCGTGGATAACCCTGTGGAGAAGCCTCTGGATTTCCTGTCGATGGATTGTGGATAACCGCTAGGGGAGATTATCACCGTGGATACTGTGGATAACCTCCCCTATTGTTATGAACAAGTTACCCACAGCCAACTGTGCGCTCCTGCAAAGCCTCAGGCGACTTATCCACTTTTCCACATGGCCTACTACTACGTCGGCTATTTATATAAATATTTTAGTTATATCATAAAAAAAAGAGAGAAGGCCCCAAAGTATGAAAATCACATGCAATAAGAACGAGCTCACCAATGCCCTGCAGATCGTCGCTCGCGCCGTAGCCAGCAAACCGCAGACCCCCATCCTCTCTGGCATTTACCTGAGAGCCGAAGGCACGACCTTGGAACTCCAGGCCACAAATTATGAGATTGGACTCGTCGCACGCATCGAAGCAGAGATCGAGGAAGCAGGCGAGCTGACCGTGGGTGGCCGTTATTTCCAGGAAGTTGTCCGCAAACTACCTGGAGAAAACGTCAAACTCGCATGCGCAGCCGATGAAAAGATCGTCCACATCGAGTCCGCCATGGCCAAGTTCACGCTGCTCTCCATGAACGCAGCCGAGTTCCCGACCATCCAGCCGCTCGAAGGCAATCTCGACTTCGCCATCAAGGACAATATCCTGCGCGACCTCATCAAGAAGACCGTTTTCGCCTGCAGCAACGATGAAGCAAGACCTGTCTTCACGGGCTGTTCCTTAGAGGTCACCGAAAACAAGGTCACGATGGCCGCCACGAACACACATCGCCTCTCCGTCAAGTCCGAGACATTTGACCAGAGCATCGGCAATATCAAGGTCATCATCCCCTCGCGCATCCTGCAGGAACTCCTGCACAACATGTCCTCGGACATCCCGACAGATGTCAAGATCTCCTGCTCCTACAACCAGATCAGCTTCTCGTTCGACAATCTCTACATGACCTCGCGCCTCATCGAGGGCCAGTTCCCGAACTACCGCGGCGTCATCCCGCCGGAGTTCGCGACGCACGTCAAGACGGACACCGCTTCTTTCGCCGCTGCTGTCGACCGCATCTCCCTTATCGCGAGAGCCGGTGTCTACAACACCATCAAGCTCGAGTTTGCCGGCGACCAGATCCACATCACCTCGAACAACCCGGAGATCGGCAACGCCGAGGAGTACATCCCCGCTGAGATCGACGGTCCGGACATCGCCATCGCCTTCAACGCACAGTACATCATCGACGTCCTCAAGAACATCGACAGCAAGACATGCCGCATCGGCCTCAACCAGCCGCTCTCCCCTGCTTCCATCCAGGAAGAGGACGACGACAGCTTTGTCTACATCGTGACGCCGGTCCGCACGAACCATTGACTTAGACTCCTGCGCTGAGCGCAGGAGGATTGCATAAAGGAGATACATATGAACATCGAAGAAGTCAAGATCGACACCGAAGAGATCCAGCTCGACCAGTTCCTCAAGTGGGCTGGCGTGCTCGCATCCTGCGGCGAGACGAAGACCCTGATCGCAGAGCGCCGCATCAAGCGCAACGGCGAAGTCGAGTCGGCGCGCCGCCGCAAGCTCCACGATGGCGATGTCGTAGAGGTCGAAGGACTCGGCGCCTGGAAAGTCGTCCATGAGGTTCACGAGAAAGGCTGAAACAGGAATGCATGTTCGTTCTTTAAAGCTGAGAAATTATCGGAACTATTATGAGCTCGAACTCGCCTTGCAGCCGGGCATCAACATCTTTCTCGGGCCGAATGCCCAGGGGAAGACGAATGTCATCGAGGCCATCTACTATGCCTCGCTCGGCCATTCGCACCGGACCCATCTCGATGCCGAGCTCATCCGCTGGGATGCTGCCGAGGGTTGCATCATCCTCGACTTCGACCGGCGCGGTGTGGCCAATCACCTCGAGTTCCAATTCAGCCGGGCGAAGCGCCGCCGCATCCTCCTGAACGGCCATCCCATTCGCCTCAAGGAGCTCATCGGCAGCATCAACACTGTACTGTTCTCGCCAGAGGATCTGTTCCTCATCAAAGGAGCGCCGGCCGGACGCCGGCGCTTTTTAGACGGCGAGATCTCGCAGGCGAGCCCTGCCTACTACCACGAGCTC
Source organism: Mitsuokella sp. UBA4253 (assembly GCF_002395285.1). Taxonomy (NCBI): domain Bacteria; kingdom Bacillati; phylum Bacillota; class Negativicutes; order Selenomonadales; family Selenomonadaceae; genus Mitsuokella; species Mitsuokella sp. UBA4253. The sequence continues at coordinate 11,583 of NZ_DGWR01000011.1, forward strand.
ATCGAGTTCAACCGCATCATCAGCCAGCGCAACACGCTCCTCAAGCGCATCCGCGAGCGCCGCGCCGACACCTCGATGCTGCCGCTCTGGGATGAGCAGCTCGTCACGAGCGCCGAGAAGATCGTCCGCAAGCGCCTCGAGGCCGTGCGCAAGCTCAATATGCTCGCCAATCTCATGCAGCGCCGCATCTCGAGCGATCAGGAGAACCTGACCGTCAGCTACGAGATACACGGCGGCGAGGACATGACAAAGCCCTTTGCTTCATGGTATAATGAAATGCTGAGGAAATCGCAGGAGACGGACATCCTGCGCGGTTCGACGAGCTACGGTCCCCACCACGATGACATCGTGCTGACGGTCAACGGCATCAACCTGCGCACCTTCGGCTCGCAGGGACAGCAGCGCACCGGCGTGCTCTCGCTGAAGCTGGCCGAGCTCGAGTTCCTGCGCTCCGAGACGGGCGAGTACCCCATCCTGCTGCTCGACGATGTCATGAGCGAGCTCGACGTCAAGCGGCGCCAGCAGCTCCTGCACTTCATCCGGCGCGAGCGCATCCAGACGCTCATCACGGCGACGGATGCCGCCTATTTCCCGGCAGAGGGCATGGGGCAGTACTACCATGTCCGCAGCGGTCAGATATCGACTTGACGATTTGACAGGATGTTGGAGTCAGGAGACAAGACGGAGGTGGCAGCATGGCGAAGCGCACACCGGGCCTCGAGAAGGTGGTCAGCATCATCCCGAAGGCCCTGCACGAGCTCGGCTCAAAGCAGGAGCGCGAGTTCTACCAGCACTGGGTGCTCTGGCACTGGGCCGACATTGTCGGCGAGGCATACGCAGAGAACGTCAAGGCCGTGCGCATCGAGCGCGGCTCACTCTACGTCTACTGCCGCAATGCCGCCTGGAGCAACGAGACGCGCTACCAGATGCCGCGCATCATCCAGCAGGTCAACAACTACGCGGGCGGCGAGATGGTCAAGGAAATCCGGTTCAGCCGCTTCTGGCGCGAGGAAGACTGGGCTCCGCAGCGGGCCGACGAGGAAAGGGCAGAGAAGGAAGTGCCAGAGGTCAATGTCGGCCACGAGCGGGCCAAGATGGTGCTCACGCCGGACGACCTAGCGGCCGCCGAGAAGATCGGCTCGGGCACAGAGGACGAGGACATCGCCCTCAAGGTCCGACAGCTCTACCGCAAAGACCGCCAGCTCGACAAGCTGCGCCTCGCGCGCGGCTGGAAGCCCTGTCCCACCTGCGGCCGTCTCAGACCGCCTCAGGCCGCCGCCTGCAGCCATTGCCGCAGGCAGGCAGGGGAAGATATACGCGCGCGGGTTCGCGCCGTCCTGCGGGACATCCCGTGGGCGCGCTGCAAGGAGGTCTGCGAGTACGTGCCTGAGTGCACGCCGCAGCTCCTCAACGAGCAGCGCGCCGCCCTCGTCCAGCTCATGGCCTCGAAGGTCGCGGCCAACGACCGCACGAGCATGGAGGCCAAGACACTCGTCATGCTCTACCGCTGCCTGCCGCCCGACAAGCTGACCGACGAGGCTGTCAAGCGGGCCCTCTACGAGCTGCGCTTCAGCATGTACTGGCCGCCCGGCTACACGCCGCCGAAGCGCTACGAGGCCATCCCGCTGCGCCGCGCCGCGAAGCGCCAGTACGGCAAGGGCCATCAGGAAGGCAACCCCAAGAGCAGCGGTGCAAGCGAAGAGAAAGGATGAGGCAGCATGTTCCTGCATCTCGGCAATGATGTCTCCGTGCGCACGCGCGACATCATCGCGATCTACGACTACGTGGGATTCTTCGTCAAGGATAATCCAGACAACAAGCGCTACTTCGCGCGGTGCAAAGCCGAGGGGAAGGTGTGGCGGACGACGGCTTCGATGGACCTCGTCAAGTCCATCGTCATCACGAAGGACAGGATCTATCTGTCCGGCATCTCCACACTCGCCCTCAAGAACCGCACGCGCGCGATTTACGATATGGGTAAGTAACGACTAAAAGGGAGCAAAGAGTTTTTATGGCAAACGATAACGATAAGAAATCCATCGACCTGACTTTGACGCCGGATGATCAGCCGGAGGCTGCTCCTGCGCCGCAGCAGGAGGCCGAGGACCTCACGGATAAGGACCTCGACACGACGGGCGTCGAGATCCACACGGATGAGTCGAGCGCCGAAGTCACGGCTGTCGAGGCCGACTACGGCGCCGAGCAGATCCAGATCCTCGAGGGGCTCGAGGCTGTCCGCATGCGCCCGGGCATGTACATCGGCAGCACGAGCGAGCGCGGCCTGCACCATCTCGTCTACGAGGTCGTCGACAACTCCATCGATGAGGCGCTCGCCGGCTACTGCGACCACATCGACGTGACGATCCACAAGGACAACAGCATCACGGTCGTCGACAACGGCCGCGGCATCCCGGTCGACATGCACGAGAGCGGCAAGCCGGCCGTCGAGGTCGTCCTGACCGTCCTGCACGCGGGCGGCAAGTTCGGCGGCGACGGCTACAAGGTGTCGGGCGGCCTGCACGGCGTCGGCGTTTCCGTCGTCAACGCCCTGTCGACGAGCATGGAAGTCCAGGTCAAGCGCGACGGAAAGATCTACGAGATCGCCTTCAAGCGCGGCGTGACGACGAAGCCGCTGACAGTCGTCGGCACGACGGCAGAGACGGGGACGCGCGTCCACTTCGTGCCGGACCCGGAGATCTTCTCGGTCACGACGTACAGCTACGAGACGCTGCGCCATCGCCTGCGCGAGCTCTCCTTCCTCAACCACGGCATCACGATCGGCCTGCACGACGAGCGCGTCGAGCCTGTCCGCAGTGAGTCGTTCCACTTCGAGGGCGGCATCAGCTCGTTCGTCGAGCACCTCAACCGCAAGAAAGAAGTGCTGAACCCCGAGCCCATCTACTTCAACGGCGTCAAGGACGCGACTGTCGTCGAGATCGCCATGCAGTACAACGACAGTTACCAGGAGAATATCTACTCCTTCGTCAACAACATCAACACGGAAGAGGGCGGCACGCACCTCGCCGGCTTCAAGCTCGCGCTGACGCGCGCAGCCAATGACTTCGCGCGCAAGCAGGGCATCCTCAAGGACAAGGACTCCAACCTCTCGGGCGACGATGTGCGCGAGGGCCTGACCTGTGTCATCAGCCTCAAGATCCGCGAGCCGCAGTTTGAGGGACAGACGAAGACGAAGCTCGGCAATTCCGAGGTCCGCGGCATCGTCGACTCTATCGTCACGGAGGGCCTCTCCGAGTACTTCGACGAGAACCCGGCCATCACGAAGCGCATCATCGAGAAGGCCATCATGGCCTCCCGTGCGCGCGAAGCCGCCCGCAAGGCACGCGAGCTCACGCGCCGCAAGAACGCCCTCGAGGTGTCGAGCCTGCCGGGCAAGCTCGCCGATTGCTCCGTCAAAGATCCGGAGCAGGCCGAGATCTACCTCGTCGAGGGTGATTCCGCAGGCGGCTCCGCCAAGCAGGGCCGCGACCGCCGCTTCCAGGCCATCCTGCCGCTGCGCGGCAAGATCCTCAACGTCGAGAAGGCACGTCTCGACAAGATCTTCGCCAATGCCGAGATCCGCACGATGATCACGGCCTTCGGCACGGGCATCAGCGAGGACTTCGACCTCTCGAAGCGCCGCTACGGCAAGATCATCATCATGACTGATGCCGATGTCGACGGCGCCCACATCCGCACGCTGCTCCTCACGTTCCTCTACCGCTACATGAAGCCGCTCATCGAGCACGGCCACGTCTACATCGCCCAGCCGCCGCTCTACCAGATCCGCAAGGGCAAGAAGCACTGGTACACCTACAGCGACGATGAGCTCGCAAGAAAGCTCGACGAAGTCGGCCGCGACGGCGTGACCGTCCAGCGCTACAAAGGCCTCGGCGAGATGAACCCAGAGCAGCTCTGGGAGACGACGATGGACCCGGAGGGCCGCACGATGCTGCGCGTCGAGATGGAGGACGCCGAAGAAGCCGACGAGCTCTTCACCATCCTCATGGGCGACAAGGTCGAGCCGCGCCGCCAGTTCATCGAAGAGAACGCCAAGCTCGTGCGCAACCTCGATATCTGATTTTTTGACGTTTCTCTTGTCAAACACGACGAAATATGCTATATTGAGCATACGATATACGAGTACTTCCAACAGGGGGAGTAGCTGAACGGCCACCATCGTCAGGACGGAGCAATCCCGGTGCGGCCGGCGCTAGCAAGCAAGACCCTGCCCTATCACCGCCATTTTCGGCGGCGCATAGGGCAGGGTTTTTCGTATACGCTGTAGAACTCTATCAAGAAGAGCCCCTGCCAGCTGGGCAAGAGCTCGGAAGCATAGGGATTTATCTTAGGGGAGTGAATCGATTGGAAAATTTCTTTGCGGGGATGTTCTCGCCGGAATGGCTCGCAGCGCTCTCGGGCATCTTGCTGCTCGACCTGCTGCTCTCCGGCGATAACGCCATCCTCATCGCCCTGGCCTGCAAGAACCTGCCGCATGAGATGCGCCGCAAGGCCATCATCGTCGGCGGCCTCGGCGCCGTCTTCGTGCGCATCGTCTGCACGCTCTTTGCGACAGGGCTGCTCGCCTCGCCGTACATCGAGTTCATCGGCGGAGCCGCTCTCGTCGTCATTGCTGTCAAGCTCGTGACCGACCACAGCGACGGGCGCGTCGAGGACGGCGGCAGCCACCCGACTACCTTCGGCCAGGCCGTGCGCACGATCCTGATTGCCGACTTCATCATGAGCATCGACAACATCCTCTCGCTCGCCGGCGTCGCCAACACCGTGCCAGAGGGCAAGTGGAGCCTGATCATCTGCGGCCTCATGATCTCCATCCCCATCGTCCTGTTCGGCGCTCAGATCTTCCTGATGATCATGCTCAAGGTCCCCGCCCTGATTTACCTTGGCGCTGGCATCCTCGGCATGACAGCCGCCGAGCTCATGACCGAGGACAAGGCGCTCGGCATCTACCTCGCCCCCTACGCCCTCGAGCTCAAAGTCATCTTCGTCATCGCCGTCTTGCTCATCGGCTACGCCATCAACCGCCGCCGCGAGCAGCAGAGTTAATCAAGCAATAAATAAACGAGATATATCCTAGGAGGGATTATCATGAATATGAACAATATCAAGACCGTGATGCTCATGGTCCTCATGGCCGTCATCATGATGCTCATCGGCGGGCTCGTCGGCGGCCGCACCGGCCTCACCGTCATGCTCTTCTTCTCCATCGCCATGAACATCTACAGCTACTGGTGCAGCGACTCACTCGTCCTGCGCTGGAGCGGCGCCCAGGAAGTCACCCGCGAACAGGCACCGCAGCTCTACGACCTCGTCGAGAAACTCGCGAGCCGCGCCGGCCTACCCATGCCGCGCGTCTGCATCATCGACGCCGATGAGCCGAATGCCTTCGCCACCGGCCGCAACCCCGAGCACGCTGCCGTTGCCGTCACCACCGGCATCATGCGCGTTCTCGACTACAACGAGATCTCCGGCGTCCTCGCCCACGAGCTCGCCCACGTCAAGAACCGCGACATCCTGACCTCCACCATCGCCTCCATGATGGCCACCGTCATCTCCTACGCCGCCCAGTTCTTCATGTTCTTCGGCGGCTCCAGCGACGATGATGACGGCGTCAACCCGATTGCCGCCATCGCCATGATGATCCTCGCCCCGATCGCCGCCATGCTCATCCAGATGGCCATCTCCCGCTCCCGCGAGTACGAAGCCGACCACGACGGCGGCGAGATCTGTGGCAACCCCAACTACCTCGCCGACGGCCTCGAGAAGATCGAGTACTACGTCACCCACTCCCCTGAGACACTGCCAGACGCCAAGCCGGCCACAGCCAACATGTACATCGTCAACCCATTCGAAGGCACCGGCAAAGCCCTGACCAAACTCTTCAGCACCCACCCCGACACCGCCGACCGCATCGCTCGCCTGCGCGAACAGGCCAGAGAAATGCGCGTCTACTGATTGAATCGAATATCGAGTATAAAAAACGAGGTACCGTAACGGTACCTCGTTTTGCATTTCAGCTATGGTAATCAAAACCCCACTAGGCAATAGCCCGCAGGGCTGAGCCAACACAAGCCCCTCAACAACGCCACCATGTCAACCTACGAACAACGCCTCCATCCTCTCGCCTTCTCGCATTGCAGCATCCTCACCCTAGATGCCACGATGTCACACAGACGTACCTAGGGCCGGGGGATGTATTTCGCCTGCAGGAGCGCAGCGATTGCCCGCAGGGCTGAGCCCTGCTGCTCATCCGCCTAGCCACACGATGTCAGAACGCCGCGGCAGGCGGCGAACCCGCCTCAAAGGCAAAACGCATCATAGGGCTCATTCAGCGGAGCGACGAAGCCGAAATACATCCCCGGCCCCCTTGCTGCACGTACCTCACAGCAGCGTAAACAGCAGCGCGCTGATCGTGAAGTATGGCCCGTAGGCGAAGAAGTCTCCCTTCTTGCGCTTTCCTGTCGCCAGCATTATGAGCGCAGCCATCCCCCCGAGCACGATGCCCGCGATGACGACCGTCATGAGCATATCCGATCCGAGCCAGAGTCCGAGCGCCGCGACGAGCTTGATATCCCCGCCGCCGATGCCGCCCTTTGTCAGCACCGCCAGCACGAGGAACACGATGCCGCCCACAGCTGCTGCCATCAGGTGGTCCGTCAGCACGCGGTCGAGCAGCGGGACCGAGATGAGCCCCATGACCGCAAACGGTATGAGCATGCGGTCAAAGATCACGCGCTGTTCGAGGTCCGTCCACGTGTAGAGCACCATGAAGTACTGGAAGATCATCAGGAACACGAGCTTTGCCAGATGCACGTACGGCAGCTCCAGCATCGTGAAGCAGAACAAGAAGCCGATGCAGACCGCAAAGCGCCCCGGCCGCCTTTTCTCCTGCTCCTCGATGCGGTCCGGGAAGCTTAGCAGCCCCTCCTCATTTTTCGCTCTGCGGTAGCTCGCCGCAATCCAGCGGCTGCCGAGCAGTCCGCCGCCCACAGCCAGCAGCACCGAGAGCAGGCATTTCATCACGATAAATATCATCAGAAACACTCCCTTTTCACAAAAAGTGCAGTATGCTGCCCCTATCCTAGCAAAAACGAGAGAAAAGGTCAAAATTTGCAAGAACAAATCGTGCTTGATATGATATACTAAGTACTATGATGATAAAGCAAAATGGCGAAGTGTTTTGCCTGGCGGGCAAGGCATGATTGCAGCAACAAATGAGAATGAAGTAAGGGAATGGCAGTATGGCAAATCAGATGAAGCCCGTGGAGCGCATCCGTGAGTTCCTCGACAAAATCACATATCGTCAGTGGGTCGTGGCAGCAGGTGTCGTCAGCATCCTGCTCGGCCTCATGGTCTATTTTGCGATGTCCGGCGACGACGAGAAAGCGGCCGAGAAGCCGCAGACGAACCTCGTGCAGGTCGTCGCCGCCAAGCAGGACATCCCCGAGCGCACCGTCGTCAAGGAAGACATGCTCAAGGTCGTCGAGGTCCCGAGCGAACTCGTGCCTGAGGGCGCCTTCCGCGACGTCGCCGATGCCGTCGATCACCCGACGAGCACCGCGATACAGCAAGGCGACATCATGACCTCGCGCAAGGTCTACGTCGACATCCGCATGGCGGGCTTCACGGGCATCATCCCGCCTGACTGTCGCGCCGTGACCATCCCGATAAACGATGTCACCGGCGTCTCAGGATTCGCGCATCCGGGCGACTACGTCGACATCATGGTCATCACCGGCACGAAGGAGAACGGCGTCAACGGCCGCATCATCCTGCAGGACGTCCTCCTGCTCGGCATCAACCACACGGCTGACCTGCCGAACACGCCGACAGGCGACAGCAGCAAGAAGGACGGTGACAAGAAGGATGACGCGAGCGCCCAGAACGTCGGCAGCGTCAACACAAAGGCATCGAGCGATACGATGGCCACCGCCACCGTCGCCCTGAAGCCAGCCGACGCCTTAAAGCTCGCCGCCGCCTCGCAGGAAGGCACCCTGTACCTCGTCCTGCGCCCGTTCAAGCCGCGCGACATGTACACGTTTGACACCGACTATGCAGGCGTGCCGCAGGGCAATGGCCAGTCTGCTTCGAGCTCGAGTGCTCCGAGTGCTCCGCAATCCGCTCCAGCACCGTCTTACAGCGCACCGTCGCCCACTCCGAGTGCTCCAAGCACGGGCGGCTACAGCGCGCCGAGCAGTGCCGGCAGTTCAGGAAGTTCTGGCGATTCGGCCAGCTCGATGCCCGTCCTCGGGCGGACCATCGAGGTCATCCGCGGTGTGACATCGACGAGGGAGGGAGTCCAATGAGAAACGCCATCTACGGCCTGACTGCCACGACAATCGCAGCGGCCGCCATCCTCTCCCCGGCTCCTGCCTACGCGCAGTTCACGCCGCTTTCCATCGACCTCAATCAGTCGTACTACCTCAACACGGGCCGCAGTATCACGCGCGTCGCCATCGCCAATCCGAAGATCGCTGACGTGAGCCTCGTGGACGGCACGTCACTCAATGTCATCGGCATCTCGCCGGGCACGACGACACTCAACGTCTGGGCGTCGAACGGCTACCGCTACGAGTACCGCATCACCGTTTCCAACCAGGATTCCGGACTCGCCAAGATCATCGAGGACGCCATCGGCCTGCCAGACGTCCGCGTCCAGATGATCGGCGGCAAGGTCCTGCTGCGCGGCACGGTCAAGAACCAGTATGAACGCGACCTCGCCTACAAGATTGCCAGTCTCTATGCGGGCGGCGGCAGCGCCGCGCCGAAGTCGTCGAAGGGCGGCTCCTCGGGCGCAGCGAGCTCGGGCGGCCTGCAGTCGCTCGGCTCGAACATCGGCTCGTCTGAAGACACGCGCGGCGATGTCGACGACTCTGTCGTCAACATGCTCGAAATGACGAATCCCGATCAGATCAACATCGAGGCGATGTTTGTCGAGATCAGTGCCAACGACGCCAAGAGCCTCGGCATCAACTACATGTCGCAGGACATGAGCGGCGACAATGACGACGGCATCTCAATGAACCCAGCTGGCACCTTCTTTGCTGGCGAGTCGTACGGCCGCCAGCGCGACGGTGGCAGCCATTGGTACAACCGCAACTGGCTCTTCACCCACTTCTCGAAGGTCAACGCCGAGATTCACGCGCTGATCGAGAACGGCAAGGCCCGCGTCGTCTCGCGCCCGAATGTCACGACGATGAGCGGCAAGGATGCCAAGATCCTCATCGGCGGCGAGATTCCGTACCAGACAGCCAACGGCTTCGGCGCGACCTCGACCGACTACAAGGAGTACGGCATCGGCCTCGACCTGCACGCCCCGACTGTTGACCGCGACGGCAACGTCACGACAGAGCTCGAGACACAGGTCAGCCGACTCGACTGGAACAATGCCGTCACCAAGGACGGCTACAAGATGCCTGGCATCGCGACGCGCTCCGCTTACACGACTGTCAACATCCCTTCGGGCATGACGATGGTCATCGGCGGCCTCTTGAACTCCGACGATGCCAACACCATCCAGAAAGTCCCCCTGCTCGGCAACATCCCAATCTTAGGCGAGCTCTTCAAGTACCACAACAAGTCGCGCCAGAGGACCGAGATCGTCGTTCTGATCACGCCGCGCGTCGTCAGTGAAGAGACACCGGCACGCATGTCGCCTGACATGGAAGACGCCTACAACGATAGCCGCCGCGAGGTCCGCGACATGAAGCAGGTAGATATCAACGGCGACATCCCCGAGAAGTCGAACGAGCAGCTGGCCAAAGAGGCGAAAGAAGCCGCCAAGGCTGCCAAGAAAGCGGCCAGAGCACAGGCCAAGGCTCCTGCCATCGACCAGCCCGCCGCGCCCACGGCCGACCTGCCGGGCGACCGCATCAAGGCGACCGCCCGCGACATCCTCGACCGCATGGATAAGTAAGTGAAAGGAACGATGCCCATGTCAACAGAATCACGGCCGACGCCGGTCAACGGCATTGTCATCACCTTTTTCAGCACGGCTTCGGCCGTCGGCAAGACGCTCGTCGCCTGCAACATGGCTTCGGAGCTGGCCCGCGAGGGCTACCGCGTCTGCCTAGCCGACTTTGACCTGCAGTTTGGCGATGTCTGCCACTTCCTGAAGCTCCAGCCTTCTAAGACCCTGGCCGACCTTCAGCGCACGATGCAGGTCGAGGGCGATTCGTGCCGCGCCGAGGACTTCCTGACGCCGTACGAGCGCGAGGGTGTCCACTTCGATGTGCTCGCCGCGCCGAAACTGCTCGAAGAGGCCTACAACATCCATCACGAGTACGCCGTGCGCGCCGTGCGCAACCTGCAGCCGCATTACGACTACATTCTCGTCGACATGGCCTCGATGTTCAGCACGCTGAATCTCGCCATGCTCGACCTCTCCACAATCGTGACATTCCTAGGGATTGTCGACTTCCTGCCGACGATAAAAAATATGAAAATAGGTATGGACACGCTCAAAACACTGGGTTATGATAAGAACAAGATACGACTCGTTTTAAATCGAAGTGATGCCAAGACGCGCATCCGTCTCGCAGACGTCCAGAACCTCCTCGGCGAGCCCTTCTACCACATCCTGCCGAACGACTTCCGCGCCGCAAGCACCTCGATACGAGACGGCATCCCGCTCGTCCTGGCGCCGCAGAAGACGGCCCTCGGCGATGCTTTAAGAGCCCTCGTCGGCCGCTACACCAACCACAGCAGCACGCCCGCCGAGACCGAGGCTCAGAAACAGGAGTCATCCTGGCTCAGCCGCATCTTCAGCTAACCTTGGGGGACCGCGCAAGCGGCGGATGTGGTTGTGTTGCATGTAGTTAGAGAAAGGAGGCATTCCCGATGTACCGTGTCATGCTGGTCGAGAAAGACCGCCTGATGCTCGAGAAGCTCAGCGCTGTCATCGAGCGCACGCCGAACTTTTCCATGGCCGTGCGCTACCAGAACAAGCAGGACGCACTGGGCCAGGGCCGCATGTTCGACCCGAACCTCATCCTGCTCGACATTGACGACGAGAATGCCGTCCCCCTGATCGAGGACTTCCACAAATCCTACCCGAGTGCCGACATCCTCGGCATGGCGGCTGAGTGGCGCCCCGAGAGCGCGACGCACCTCATCGGCGCAGGCGCGCGCGGCTGCCTCATCAAGCCGTTCACCGGCGTCGAGCTGCAGGAGGCCGTGCGCGAATTCGTCACGGAGGGCAGCGAGAAGGACTGCGAGACGCTCGTCTTCTTCAGCCCCAAGGGCAAGAGCGGCAAGACGACGCTCATTGCCAACCTCGCCGAGGCCCTGGCGCGCCGCACGCACGAACAGGTCGGCATCATCGACGCAGACCTGCAGTTCGGCGACATGGCGGTCTTCTTCAACCTCACGCCGCAGTCGACCATCGTCGAGGCGGCCCGCGACATCCGCTTCCTCTCGCCGGTGACGCTCAAGCGCTACTACATGCCCGTCTCCGAGCGCGTCCACGTGCTCTGCGGCACGACGAAGCCGAACTACATCGACAAGGTCTCCATCCCGCAGTTCGAGAACATCATCCGCATGTCGCGGAGCCTCTTCCGCTACCTGCTCATCGATGTGCCGCCGGGCTTCAACCCGACCTCCATCGCCGCTGCGGAGAACTCCACCGTGACGTATCTCTGCGCGATGATCAACGGCGCCTACGAGATGGACCACATGCGCCGCGCACTGGCCATCTTCCAGGACTGGGACGATGCCGACGAGCGCGCCAAGGTCATCTTCACGCGCGTCTCGCCGTGCACCGAGCAGAAGCGGCGTGAGCTCGAAAATGAGCTCGGCCATCCCGTGGCGGCCATCATCCCGAATGAGTACCTCGTCGTCTCGCAGGCCGCCGACAACGGCCAGATGGCGACCGAACTGCAGCCGGACAACCCGCTCGCCAAGAGCGTCGACCGGCTCGCCGAGCAGATCATCGGCAGCCGCGCGCCGCAGGCCGCGAGGTGGTCGTCATGAGGCCGCTTCTCGCCGTACTCGTCGCCGCCCTCTGTTTCGGCCTGCTCGTCGGCCTGCTCTCCATCCGTTCGCGTGCGAAAAAAGAGCACGCGATGACGGAGCGCCTCAACTACTTTGCAGGCGTCCGCCAGGAAGAGCGGCCGCAGCGCAAGCTCACGCCGAAGGCACTGCTCTACAGCTGCATCGAGGCCCTTGCAAAGGGACTCGGGCGGCTGCAGCAGGGCCGCCGCATCGAGCTGCTCATGCAGCAGGCCGACTGGCCGATACGCGGCACGGAGTTTGAGGCCATCCTGCTCCTCTGGGGCGGGCTTGTCGGCCTCATCACCTTCCTCGTGACGCTAAAGGGCGCCATGTTCTTCGCCGGAGCCCTCGCGGGCATACTGATGGGCCTGGCCCTCTTGGGGCTGCGCATCCGCAGGCGGCGCAAGAAATTCACGAACCAGCTCGGCGACATGCTGACGATGGTCGCGAACGCTCTGCGCGCAGGCTTCAGCTTCATGCAGGCCTTCGAGCTCATCTCCCGCGAGATGGACGCCCCGATGGGCCGCGAAGTCCAGCTCGTCGTCAACGAGGTCAACCTCGGCAACACACTCGAGTCCGCGCTCGACAACATGCAGCGCCGCGTCGCCAGCCCCGACTTCGAACTCGTCGTCACCGCCGTGCTCATCCAGAGACAAGTCGGCGGCGACCTCGCCAGTATCCTCGATACCATCAGCGAGACAATCGCAGAGCGCGTCAGGATGCGGCGGGAGGTCATGGCATTGACGGCGCAGGGAAGGGCCTCTGGATGGGTATTAGCAGCTATCCCCGTTGGACTCTTTATCATCCTGTACATGATGAGTCCTAATTATTTGAGCCCGCTGCTTGATACAGAGATTGGTCAGATGTGCATCGTTGGGGCACTTATCTTAGAAGTGATTGGTTTTTTCATTATCCAGCGTATTGTTAATATCAATATCTAGTAACTTTCTTGAAGGAAGAGGATAACCAATGCTTCAAAGTTTGGCTATTTTGGCTATATTCATCAATCATACGAAACATGAGAAAGCACAGGCTACAATTGAGTATGCATTGATATTGACATTTGTTGTTTTGATAGCTGTCTATTTATTTCAGTTGTTTCCCATCTCGGTTGAAACGCCGGAGGGAGAACATCGACTGATTGTGCAGCTGTCGTTGAGTGTGAAACAGGTCTTTATCCGAGTTTCTGATTTAATGGAAAAATTACCAGAGTTACCTTAGATGTCAATCCTAAAGATTTTAGGGTTTACATAAATAAATCAAAACAGCTCTATACTTGGGAGGAATGAAAAATGGTTAAGATCTTAAATTATCTGAAAGCACGCTATGTAGGTGAAAAGGCACAGGGCATCGTTGAATACGCTTTGATTCTGGCATTTGTTGTTGTTCTCGCTACAGCTCTTACAAATGCTGGCGGGATTGCAGGTGGTGCTAAAAACGTATTCAATAACGTTGCAAACCTTTTCACTACTACTACTCCTACTACTACTTCTACTACTCCTGCTAATAAGGATTGATTCATTTTTAGAGAAAAGGAGACAGGAAAAATGAGATTCCAGAGAGGTCAATCGATTATGGAATTTGCATTAGTCCTGCCTCTTTTTCTTTTGTTTACTTTTGCTATCATTTACTTTGGCTGCGTATTTGCCGATTATGTTACCTTGGGAACAATTGCACGGAGCAGTGCTCGTGCAGCGGCTGTTTTACAGCAGGAAGATGCGGCGAAGCAGCAGCAGGATTACAAAACCATACGAGATGGATTTCATGACCAGAAGCTCCCATTTGATATCTATGAATGGAATCCTGGTGATATGGACGACTTTGATATTCAGCATAAACCTCCAACAACTTCCGCGCCGAATGGTAATGTGGAGGTTACAGTCAATGCGAAATTGCAGGGATTTGGAAAGGACTTAGTCCGCATTGTCAATGGCTTGAGTGATTCTAAAATTGATGGAAATTTGAGTATAACGTATACAATGTATAGTGAATATAATTGGAGCAAGAAATAATGAGAGGTGAGATGCGATGTCATTATTGACGCGCCTGGGACGGGCGGCTGGTGAGAACCGTCAGGTCAATATCTTTGGGGCCCGTGAGGACAGCCAGGACATGGCGGCGGAGCGCTCGTATCAGGAAGTCAAGCAGCGTATCCATCAGCGCATTGTCGATGAGATGACGCCGGAGGAGCAGCTGATGCTGACCTCGGTGCATCAGGACCCGCATCAGGTCGAGACGCTGATCACCGACTACTGCCAGCGCGTGCTCGACGAGAATCCCTTTGCCATCCCGCAGGGCGAAAAGCCGCGGCTCATCGCGGACATTCGCGACGAGGTGCTCGGCCTCGGCCCGATCGAGGCACTGCGCAAGGACGATTCCATCACCGAGATCATGGTCAATGGGCCGCGCCAGGTCTTCGTCGAGCGCATGGGCAAGCTCGAGCTGACGGATGCGAAGTTCCACGACACGGCGCACCTCATGAACATCATCGAGCGCATCCTGACGCCGCTCGGCCGCCGCGTCGATGAATCGTCGCCGCTCGTCGATGCGCGCCTCGAGGACGGCTCGCGCGTCAACATCATCATCCCGCCGCTCTCGCTCATCGGCCCGTGCCTGACCATCCGCAAGTTCTCCAAGACGCCGCTGAGCGTCGACAACTTGATCTCGTTCGGTACAATGGACGAGAAGATGGCGACTTTCCTGCGCGCCTGTGTCAAGGCGCGCATCAACATCCTCGTCTCGGGCGGCACTGGCTCCGGTAAGACGACGACGCTCAACGTCATCTCGTCTTTCATCCCCGACGGCGAGCGCATCGTCACCATCGAGGATGCCGCCGAGCTGCGCCTGCAGCAGCAGCACGTCGTGACGCTTGAGGCGCGACCGGCCAACCTCGAGGGCAAGGGCGCCATCACCATCCGCGACCTCGTGCGCAACGCCCTGCGCATGCGCCCCGACCGCATCATTGTCGGCGAGGTCCGCACGGGCGAGGCACTCGACATGCTGCAGGCCATGAACACGGGCCACGACGGCTCGCTGACGACGGCGCACGCCAACAGCCCGCGCGATGTCCTCTCGCGCCTCGAGACGATGGTCATGATGTCCGGCCTCGAGTTGCCGGAGCGCGCCATCCGCGAGCAGATCTCGTCGGCCATCGACCTCATCATCCACCAGGCGCGCCTGCGCGACGGCAGCCGCAAGATCACCTACATCACCGAGGTGCAGAAGATGGAGGGCACGACCATCACGACGCAGGATATCTTCCGCTTTGAGCAGACCGGCTTCGACAGCAACGGCAAGATCCTCGGCCACTTCGTGCCGATGGGCCTGCAGCCGAGCTTCCTCGAAAAGTTCGAGGTCAGCGGCATCAAGCTGCCCGAGGGCTTCTTCACCCCTGCAGGGGCGAACGACATCGCCTTCGAGGGCGGCCGGTTCTGAGTTGTGATTGGAGAATGTGAGAAAGGAATGAGACGATGCTGAAGCTGCTCTTTGTACTTTCCGTGACGGCGCTGCTGTTCCTCGTGCTGCTCGGCCTCATCCGCAGCAAGGTCGAGCCACAGACGACCGTGCGCCGCCGCATGGAGAGCCTGGAAACGCTCGCTGAGGAGCGCGAGCCCTTTGCACAGCCGCGCGCTGCTCAGCCCGAAGAGAAGAAGCAGGCGGGCGGCTTCAAGCAGATGCTCGCCGCGCTCTCCACGGCCCTGACGCCGCTGCGGCTGCGCCCCATCATCCAGAAGCGGCTGCTGCTCGCGGGCAAGTCGCGCGAGTGGAGCATTGCCGAGTTCTTCGGCAGCTGCCTGCTCGGCGCTGTTGTCATGTGGCTCTTCGCGCTCGTGATGCTCCACAACAGCTCCTATGCGCCCGTGCAGAAGGCCATGCTGGTCTTCCTGCTCGGTATCCTCGGCGGCCTGATGCCCGTCGTCTTCCTCAACACGACCATTCAGCGTCGCCAGAAGCAGGTCGAGCATCAGCTGCCGGAGGTGCTCGACCTGCTCTGCGTCAGCGTCCAGGCGGGCCTCTCCTTCGATGCCGCGCTGTCGAAGATCACCGCGCGCATGAAGGGCCCCTTCATCGACGAGTGCCGCCGCATGCAGGACGATATCCGCATGGGCGTCGTGCGCCGCACCGCCATGCGCAGCATGGCCGACCGCTGCGGCCTCGAGGACGTCTCGCTCTTCATGACCTCCATCATCCAGGCCGAGCGTCTCGGCACGAGCATGGGCAAGACCCTCAAGAACCAGGCCGACAACATCCGCGAACGCCGCCGTCAGTACGTCAAAGCCCAGGCCATGAAAGCCCCGGTCAAGATCGTCTTCCCGCTCGTCCTCTTCATCTTCCCTGCCATCTTCGTCGTCACCCTCGTGCCAAGCTTGCTGTATCTGCTCAAGAATCTCTAAAGCCTTCTCCTCTGGAGAAGGGGGACCGCGAAGCGGTGTGGTTCACTCCGAGAAAGAAGCCATTATGCAGACAAAAACATTCATCATCGAATCTTCCAATATCACCCTCACCGTTCATTTGGCGACAACCTTCTGGCAGCGCTTTTGCGGCCTCATGATGCGCCGCCCCCTGCCGCCCGCCACGGCCCTGCTGATCGCACCGTGCAACAGTATCCACATGTGCTTCATGCGATTCGCCATCGACGCCGTCTACCTCGACAAGCAGGGCAGGATCCTCAAGATCACCCGCCACCTGCGCCCATGGCTCGGCCTCTCCGCCTGCTGGCACGCCCACAGCGTCCTGGAGATGACAGCCGGGCAGGCGGATGCGCTGGGACTGAAGGTTGGACAAGTATTCCAGACTCCATACGAGCAATAAAAAATCAGGTTTTGACTACCGTCATCACCTGATTTTTTTGTGTCATTTTGTTATGGGCTTGTAGAGCCGGACACCGCTGTCCTGCCCAAATGACTTTCCCTCGTATTCGAGCACGAGCTCATAATTGGGGTCTTCGTTGAGATATGTGTAGAGAAGGTCGCCCTTTTCTGTCAGCAGATAGTCGAAATCGTAGCGGGATAGGAATTCCTGATAAGATATGGCCGCTGATATTAAGTCGTAGTACTCCTGCAGGATGTCCTTTTGGTGATTATTGACCTCCAGGAATACCTCAGCGCGTGGGTCAATATAAGGACGCAGCCCGCGGAACTCTGCGTAATCTCCTGGCGCATAGCCTGTCCATATCACGATGTCAGGTCTACTATCATTGGCAAGGATGTACTCTACGGCCTGCTTGGCAATCGGGTCTGCTGGTTTTGTGGATTTCAGCAGCGATGTCAGGCTCGTCATGGTCAGGATTACCGTGCCGAGAATCAAGAGCCTGATGGGGAGCGAACGCACTCGCTTTATCCTGCCATATCGCAGCTCGATGATGGCTGTCAGCAGAGTGATGAAAAAGATAGTGGCTTTGATGAGGAGAGGAACCTGTTCTAAGGAGTGAAGCAGAGATACTTTGGATTGATAGAGGCCGTATCCGTATGTGCCTAGAATCAGGATCATCATGATTACACAGAAACGCTTATTGATCTTGATGTTTTTGGTGTCTGCTTCAGGCATGCCTTGCCAATGACGGAAATAATATGCTACAGGGATTAAGCCTAGTGTCATGAATAAGCCTAAACTGCGATTGGCAGATAGAGCCAGGATCATCATGCCGAAGGATATCAGAACTAGATGAAGGGAAAACTTTTCTTTTGTGAACAGTATGATGAGGAAGCCCATCAGTGCGAAGGCAATCTTTCCCAAGATATTGTCAAAGGTCACTGGATGCATTTCTGTGACCATCGTATTGATGAGTTTGACCCCGTAAGAGTGGGATGTGTATGTCATCGCATCGATACCGTATGGGTTCAGGAAGCCAGCGCATAGTATGAGGCACAGGAGCAGGGCATAGGAGCGCCAGCCTGTCTCAATCTGATGCAGGAAATACCCTTTTTTATCGAGTCGGACGATTTTTTCGACCAGATACGGCACGACAAGGATGGCCATCAATGGCCACATGGCGGCATGGAGATTGATCAATAGGGCAGAGAGCAGGAAGAACGCGAGATAACGTTGCCATGAGATGTGCTGGGTAGATTTTTCGAGCAGATAGACGGTCAGGATGAAGATGAGCAGGGAGAAGATCTGGGGGCGTGTCACCATGAAGAGGGGACAGACAAAGACCATGACAAAGGCTGTGACAGCAATGGCGATATTGCGATTGCCCTGTGATATGAGCCGCAGCAGGTGGTAATAGGCGCAGATGATGGCCGTACTGACGACGTAGACGACGGCAATCGGGCCGGATTCCCCGCCGATGACGTAGGACTTCCAGAAGATGACGGCGCTGAGCCACTGCTGCATGACGAAGTCGAGTCCCTCGTGCATGGATAACGGGTCGGTCGTCGGCCAGCCGTACTGCACGACGTAGCGGCCATGGCTCAGCAGGAACCAGATATCGTTGTCGAGGGAGCGGGAGATGAAGAGCAGTCCGATGAACATGGACAGGAAGAACAGCGTCTTCCGCTCTCGCTGCAGGAGATTGGCAGAGTTCATTTCATTTGTTCATCCTTTCTTGCAGTCTGTGTCTCTTGGTAGTCTTTCTCCGTGTTGACATTCCAGACATTCTCTTTGTTGAGAAGATGTTCCCTGATGTTGCGCACGGCCTCGAAGGCCGTCATCATGGAGTGGTCCATATTGTTGTAACGGTGCTGGCCGTTGCGGCCGATGCAGTAGAGATTGGCAATGCCGTCGAGCTCGGCGCGCACAGCTGGGAACGCCTCATAGGCATCGAAATACGCAGGGTAGGCCTTCCTGATGCGGTAGCGCACGGCATCTCTGACATGTTCCTTCTCGATGATGCCCATCTTGGCGAGCTCATCGATGGCCATCTCGATGAAGTCCTTGTCATCCATCTGCCAGAGCGCATCGCCCTCGCTGCAGAAGTACTCGAGGCCGAGCCAGACCTGGTGCTCCGGGTCCGGTACGAGATACGGCGACCAGTTGTTGAAGATCTGCAGGCGGCCCATGCGGATGTCCGGCTCCTGCACGTAGATCCAGCAGTCGGGCGGTATATTGCCGAGCGTGGGCTGATCTGTCTCATTGGTCAGGCTGAGCTTGTCGGCGAGGATGCCGACCGTGATGAAGTCGCGGTAGGGCAGCTGCGCAGCCATCGTCTTGACTCTGTCGGACAGCGCACCGTCCGGCAGCTTGTCGGCAAGCTCGGCTATGGGCATGCTGGAGAACATGTAGTCTGCTTCGAGCGTCACTTCTCCGTCTGGCGTCTCGATGACAACGCCAGTCAGTTTCTCACCTGTGCCGAGCAGGCGGATGACGCGGCTCTTGAGGCGCACTTCGCCGCCCATCTGCTCGACTTTCTCGCGCATCGTCTCCCAGAGCTGCCCTGGGCCGTATTTTGGATAGAGGAAGCGGTCGATGAAGGATGTCTCTTTCTCGCTTGTATTCTTGTTGCTGAAGAGATTGGCCAGGGCTTTGCGGATGGAGACGCCCTTGATGCGCTGACTGCCCCAGTCGGCATCGATGGCGTCGGGATAGCGCCCCCAGACCTTGTGGGTGTAGTCGCGGAAGAACATGCGGTAGAGCTCCTCGCCGAAGCGGTTGACCATGAAGTCCTCGAGGCTCTTCTCCTCGCGCGGGTGGAGGCAGGCGCAGAGATAGCTGATGCCGACTTTGAGGAGTTGCACGAACCCAAGATTGCGTATCGTTTCAGCACTCAGCGATACAGGATAGGCAAAGAAATGATGGAGATAGCGGATGCGTGAGAGACGCGTGCGCAGTAGCATGACGCGGTCCGTCTGTTCCGGATCCGGTCCGCCCTGCTGCAGCTCGCAGTCGCGATGCAGACGACGGTCATCCAGTGAAGGTGCACCTTGTACGGGCAGCAGCTCCTTCCAGAGCGCCATGACTCGCGGGTTCTTCGAGAAGAAGCGATGGCCACCGACGTCGATATGGCAGCCGTTGTGGACCATCGTGCGGGCGATCCCCCCGACAAAATCTTCCTGCTCAAGGACAATCGGATGGATGTCCGTCTGCTTCAGCAGCTCATAAGCCGCCGTCAGCCCCGCAGGTCCGGCACCGATGATGATAGCTTGCGGCAAGAGTGAAACCTCCCTTATGTTTTTTAGCGCTTTTATAGTCTGTCTGTCAAAACAATTTGTTAACCTTGCTCTATTATAGTATGCTATAATGAATTTGTCATTTTCAGATAGCATTATGCGATATCTTAAGAGAAGGTCTGCGATAAGGCGCTGAATCCGTTGAAAGCGGAAACGGAGCATCTGTTGAAGCCGATTGCGGCGAGGCGGGTGGACTGCTATACTAGAGAAAACGATAGGTTTTAGGAAAGAAGGCGCAGATATGAAGAGACATTGGAGCGGACAGCAGGGGGCGATCCTGGTACTGACGGCTTTTCTGCTGCTTTTTATCATCGCATTCACGGGCATTACCCGCCACCTGCGCCCCTGGCTAGGCCTCTCCGCCTGCTGGCACGCCCACAGTGTTCTCGAGATGACAGCTGGCCAGGCAGATGCCCTAGGACTCCAGAAAGGGCAAACCTTCATAATCAAAGAACTAAAATAAAAGTCAGGCCCGAAATCATCGTGCCTGACTTTTTTGCTGTCTTGTATCATTACGTGCATGCGCGAACTGACAACCAACTGGGCGCGGCCTGGCCAACTGCGGGCGAATTGTCAAGCTAAGTGCAACACCTTTGAGAAATAGACCTCATATGGTGTTTTGTAGCCAAGGCACTTCCTAGGGCGCAGGTTCAACTCATGGTACTTCCGTTGGATGTAATCCTCTGGCGTATAATTCGCACTCATTTCTTGATAAAGATTTGCAAATATGATATCATATTTATGGGATATATCCTATAAAAGGAGTATGTAGTGAAGAAGTTTACGATTTCTTTTTATGAAACGGCCAATGGCGAACGTCCTGCCGAAGAGTTTCTTTTAGATCTCGATATTAAGATGCGTGCTAAGATGGCACGTACCATTCAACTCCTATCAGATAATGGAAATGAGCTTCGGGAGCCATATTCCAAGGAATTGGATGACAAGATCTTTGAACTGCGGGCAAAGGTTGGCAGTAACATCTCTCGTGTCTTGTATTTCTTTGTTATCGGGCAAGAGATCATATTAACGCACGGATTTGTAAAGAAAACTCAGAAGACACCACGGCGAGAGATTGAGCGGGCAAAACGATATCGCCAAGATTACATGGAAAGGGTGAAGATGCATGATGAACTTTGACGATTTTCTCAATACACAGATGAAGGATCCGGAATTTAAAAAGGAATATGATGCATTGGAGCCTGAGTTTGAAATCATACAGGCCATGATCGATGCCAGAAAGGATGCTGGACTAACGCAGCAAGAGCTGGCCAAAAGGACCGGCATTGCACAATCCGATATCAGTAAACTGGAACGCGGCAATGCAAATCCTTCCTTACGCACACTAAGAAGACTGGCTGCTGGCATGGGGAAAAAACTTCATATCCAGTTCACTTAACTATGCCTGGCGAATTGTCAAGCTAAGTGCAACACCTTTGAGAAATAGACCTCATATGGTGTTTTGTAGCCAAGGCACTTCCTAGGGCGCAGGTTCAACTCATGGTACTTCCGTTGGATGTAATCCTCTGGCGTATCCGTGATGTCCTTGCCTTTCGGGAAGAACTCCCGTAAAAGCCCATTGGTGTTTTCATTGGTCCCGCGCTCCCATGGATGGTGCGGAGGTTGACGGCAGCGGCGGTCTTGCTCATGGCTTTTCCAACAAGCAAGTACCGGCTCTTCCGGTACACCAGCGTGACGAGGCATGCCTTTCCTTGCTTGCCCACCACAGTATCCGCTTCCCAGTGGCCACGGACGGAACGGTTCGCTGCACTGGCAGGACGCTCTTCGATGGGGGCGATATGACGAACTTGCCACGATGTTCTTCGCTGCCTTTCTTGTGACGCCGTTTCCCGTGATGCCGTAGTCTTCGAAGTACAAGATAAGGTAAAATATATTTCGCAAATTCAATTTCATAAAAAATAGACATAGTCTATTGCCGCTAGTACAATTAAGTTACCACACCAAATTCGTAAGGAGGCAATCAAGCTGCGCGTGCCCAAACTCAAGGGCATCCAGTTCGAGACGGCTATCATCGAACGCTACAAACGCCGTGAATGCTCGGTCGAGAATCGCGAGATACGCCGCCGTACAAGGGCCATTGGTACATTTCCTGACGGCAACAGTGCGCTGATGATCGTCTGTGTCAGACTTCGCCATGTTGCCGCCTCAGAATGGATCTCGAAGCGCTATATGGACATGGAACATCTATTCAAGATGGAAATTGAGCAGCTAGCTGACGAGGAAAATCCATACATTTGATGCCGATATTTACTGGCGGATGAAATGAATTTGCGAAAGAATCTTGACACTACCGATAAATCTTTCATAATGATAGCATTCTATCGAAATCAAACGCCCCCTCCAAGGTTAACATCCTTAGAGGGGGCGTTTTGTGCCATGAGAATTCTTGATTTGGTTGTCTAGGAGCTGTTGCACTTAGATTGTAAATCCATCGGTCAGTAGGAGCCAGGATAGATACTCATTCCGCTACCATCAGCTGCCGGGCCTACATGCCCCGTGGTCTGATTAAGGTATAACTGCTTACCCGTGCCGTTATACAGCCCTTCATAGATAGTTACTTTAGTAGGATAACGGTTATATTTGTCATTTTTCGGATTATAATATTGCGAAGTATTGTTCTTATAATCTTCTTTCAGCGCAGAGTAGGTCAATTTGTTGGCATCTGCTGCATAATAAGTAATTACATACATCCCATTTGTATGAAGGTCCACAAACCATCCATCCCCTTCTGGGGTCTGGATGTTCAGTTTGCGGGCCAGTTCCTGTCCAGCTGCACTGTCTGAAGCAATCGTCATCCGAGAAGATGGGTTGTCCTTTAGCTCTTTTGCCAATTCTTTATACTGTCCATATCGTCCCTCACGGAGCCGCTCAATGATGTCCTTGGCTGTAGTGGCCGGATCAATCATGGTATTGACATTGCTGAAAACAGAGCGGATGGAATTCACAAAGCTTCCGCTCGTATTGGAGTAGAGTACACCCCCTACGCCCACAACAAAAGCCAGTATCAACGCGTATTCAACGATACCCTGTCCTTTCTGTTTCCACATCTGTTTTCATCTCCCAACTCGTTGTTGTCTATTTGAACGTCGAACGTATCATCTTCTATTATACTCGCAACCAGCCTGCAATGCTAGTCATGGTAGGGGCAGATCCGCAAAGGATGCAAAATCCGTCTTAATCGCGTGGACCAAGGCTGAGACTTTGTCAGGCCGTCTCCCGTCAGGGAGAAGGGGAACTGCGGAGCGGGGAAAGAGGTCTTTGGGGTTACTTGGGATTCATTGGTCAACTTTGAAAATCTCAAACGCACGGAAAGATGTCTGTATCTGCTTGTACTTTTCCCAGGGGACTTCCTGGAGCAATGCCTTGGCATCGGTAAAGGCACGGTCGGGCCATGCAAGGGCGAAGAAGACGGCCAAAGGGGCCTTGATCTGCGTCCTTCGTTTCGCTAGGTACTTTGGATTAAATTCTTCTGCGGAGAGTGTGGTCTTCTTTTCGATGATATCTTTGACAAATTGTTTGGATTGCTGAGATAAGAAGACGTTACCCGGTTCATTCTCTATAGCATTCAGCAGGAATGTCTCTAAGGCTCCCTCGCCTTCGAGCGGAATGGACAGGAAGAGATATTGTACGGCGATGGATTCGTCGAAATCCAATTGCTGTACTTGCTCTATCCATTGGTTTTCTGCAATCTGGAAATCGCAATGGCAGGCTGTCGAAATCGTCTCAGCTATGCTGTTCCAGCGCTCTTGGATTTCTGTATCGCTGTCGTGATCACTGATGCCGGCGACATGGGAGTAGGCGAAGCCGCTGTTCATGCGATTGATGCTCAGGATTTTCTGGATGTATTCAGAAAACTGGTTTCCGCCGACGTATACGATATCCATTGTAATATCTTCGTGGGCGTACCGGCAGCCTGTCGGCCAGCATCCTTTGTCGCGCTTGTTTGGCCGCAGGTAATGGAATCCGTACATGTGGCAGAAATATTCGCTCAGGATGATCTGGTCGGTTTCGCCTTCACATAAAATAATGACGTTCATACTCGTAACTCCAGTCCATTGTCCATGGCTTCTAAGGCTTCGGCGCCGTTCAGGGTGCGTGCTTTCACGGTCTGATTGACATTGCGCAGGGTTATGACGCGCACTTCATCGGTCAGGGAGGTTGTGCGCTCTGCTTCATCTTTGTCGCGTATTGCCATCAGGAAGGAATACAGGAACTCTTCGCTATGGGATGTCGTGAAGATCTGATTGTGGAACATTTTCGCGTATTGGTACAGCTGGAGCGAGAGTTCGCGCTGTGAATCGTGGTGGAAGTTTACGTCGATTTCCTCGATGCAGTGGATGGCTCTCTGGTAGACGGCCATGTTGCCGATGATGTTGAACCAACGGCGCACGCCGTCGCCCAGCATGTAGAGCGGCAGGATGCGCTTGTCCTGAAAGCGGCAGCTCAGCGTTGCTTCGGAGCCGTCTGGGTAGGGGATGTTCTCGATGCTATCCAGCCCAAGTCCTGCAAATGACTGATTCATCTCGCCGACAATCTTGTCGAGCAAGCGTAGACGCGACAGGGCGGCGTATATCTTCTTGTTCTCCACCTCGTTCTGATGTGCGAGGATGTCGTCAATCTTGGCGGCAATCAGGGGTTTCTTCGACAGAGTGTTCTGGAAGAAATCAGGGTATTCCATGGCGAAGGTCATCGGCGCGTCCTTCGTGGTCTTGACCGTCCAATTGCCCATGGATACTTTGCGGATGGGGATGGTCAGCCCTTGAGGCCCCATCGGGATCTCGATATGCAGTTCCGGTTGCTTTTGCCCCAGGTCACTTGCTTCAAAAATGCCCATTTGGTTCGGGATCAGGTCTGCAAAAATCTGGTCGGGCTGAAAGGTATAGTCGACGTTAACGGATTCCCCGTTTATCTGGCCAGAAAAGGAAAACTGCATCCCTTTTTCGGCGGTCGTGTCATGGAAGGTATTCAATACAAGCTCTGCCACCTGATATGGGCTGCTGATCTTGAAGTTGTTGTTCTCCTTGATGCGGTGCGGCAGGATGTAATTCAGGAACGGACTGACATTCGCGCCACAGGCATAGAGAAAGACTGCCTCCAGTATGGATGTCTTGCCGACGTTATTGACGCCAAAGAACAGATTCAGCTTTGATAGGTCTGTTACATGTAAGTGTGAAAATTTTCTGAAGTTCGTCACTCCGAATTCTGTTAGCATACTACCCCTCCAAGCGTGAGCTGCATGATAAAATGAAAAGACCATCCTACTGCTGTAGCAGCGGATGGTCATTCGGATCATGCTGAGTCGCTACTCAAATGACTGATTGCAACGACATGTAGCGACCATCGCAGTGGTCTGCCTTTTCTATCATTGTAAGGCATCTGAGGGAGACCGTCAAGATAAGGCATGGTATTGTACTGGAGAGATGCACTAGGGTAACTCATCTGCCTCGCAAGCTCGGCATCTTCCCCATGCGCGGGGAAGGCTGCGCTACCGGGCTGGGCTTTGCAGATGATGTAGATGGTGCAAACTCGGGCCGTCTTCCGTCAGAGGGAAGAAGGGCCGCGGATCGTTGGAAGAGGGCGCAGCTCTGGGCGGGCGGATAAGGATTGCTTTGAGGGCAATCCTTTTTTCGTTGCGGCGGGGCGGGGGGACTGCTATACTAGAGGAGAACAATCGGTTTTAGGAAAGAAGGGCGCAGGCATGAAGAGACATTGGAGCGGACAGCAGGGGGCAATCCTGGTACTGACGGCTTTTCTGCTGCCTTTTATCATCGCATTCACGGGCATGGCCGTTGACTTTGGCAGCGCCTACGTGCGCCGCTCGCAGTTACAGAATGCAGCGGATGCGGCGGTCCTGGCTGGAGCATACCATCTGGACGACGGTAAAGCCGATGATATTGTCCTTCAATATCTGAAGACGAATCTTGATCCACATTTTACCAAGTATTCGTATGAGAAAGGCGATGCCTTCCCAGACAAGTTCGAGACGCTGAATTATCATACGGATAAACAAAAAGATGAATTGGATGTAACATTGCGGAGCAGCGTAGAGGCATCCTTTTTAAGGTTGTTTGATATCAATACGATACCAGTATCTGTTACGGCAACAGCAAAAGTATCTCAAGAGGAAAATAATAATTTTGATGATATGTTTAATTATGGATTGGTAGCATCTGATATACCAGATAATCCATATAACTGGTATGTCGATGAAAATTGGCAAGTTAACAATGATCGATTAAAGAAAGATTCAGCAATATTATTTGATAATACTGGTGCGATTGTTAATGGTAATATACTAACAAATGGACGAATCGGATTTGATGGAAGTAATGTAAACACATTGAATGGTAAAATCTATGCATCAAAAGACGTATTGAACGGAAATGCACCACCGGATTTCACTCGAAATGGAATAAATAAAAAGTTCTCACCGGATGTATGGGGGACAATCAACTACGTAGATTGGAATGGCATATCGGTACCATCTTACCTCGCTTTTAAAGACAAAGATGGAAATGGGTTTACAGAAGATGGAATAAGGAAAGACGTTAATAGGCCTGGTCTAGTGAATTATGTAAATCGAGTAGATATATCGCGAAATGCGAATCCTGGGATAAATGAACTAATTGAAAACTATCGAAAAATGAAGCCTGAGGAACGCATAGAAAATCATGTATTCTATGATGATGCTGGCACATCTGATTTATTTTTTTGGACGAATAGCAATGGTGGTTATCCTGGCTGGACGGATTATTATACTAGGTGGTACAGAGTCATTATTGCTCAAAAATCAGTTACGGTTAATCTACCTAAAGAACCTAAAGGCGATGAGTTTGCCATATTGATATCATTAAATGGAGATATTACTATACCGAATGGAAATGTGTTTAACGGGATATTATATGCTCCAAATGGGAAAATACTTATTAACGGTAATGGCAGTACATTTAATGGTAGTATTATAGGAAAGACTATAGAAATTAACAGCAGTAATCAGGTAATTAATCATAAGAATTACTTCGCACAAAATTCCAGTGGCTCAGGGTCGACAGGAAAAAAGACTGTAAAATTAATAAAATAATTGGTGGTGAATTCAGAAAAGGCTAGTATTGTTGAGGTCCTTTCTCCTAGCTTTTTGTGACTCATCAAAAATAAAAAGACATCTCTTTGAATTATTCAATAGAGATGCCTTTTTATTATGCTTCTTTGATATGCAATTCGTGCATCAACGCATTCTGTAATACATTTGAGAAATTAATATTATGCTCTTTTGCTGCTGTATTCAGCCATGCAGGGATGGATAAAGTTTTCTTGACAGCCTTTGCATTGTATTTTCTGTCGTAAGCTAGTTTATCAAATTCGACCATCATAACAAACTGATTGCCAGTGATTACGACATCTTTTGGATTCGATGGTTTTGGATACTGATTGGGAGTTTTATCTTCAAGCATCAGTCCAATTGCTTCTTGTACCATACTCAAGGCTTCTTCCATCGTATCACCTTGTGTCACGCATCCAGGGATATCAGGAATATAAACAGAATATCCAACATCTTCTGGCTCAAAAATTGCGGGATAAAAAAATTTATGGGACATTTTGCTCACCTCGTTGATTTCTTTATTTTAAACCTGCATCTTTCAATAGGCGTTGTTCCAGTCCTTTTTTCAATTCTTTGGCATGTAAAGGTACTGAAACGGTACGTCCTGTCTGTGGATTATGGTATTTTTGATGCGAGCCATTGTTGCTTTTTACATATAGGAAGCCATTCTTTTTTAGCAATCGAATCATTTCTGCAGGCGTCATTGGCACGAAAATCACTCCTCTTCTTATATTATACTACGTATTATTACGTATGTAAAGAGCGAGGAT
The DNA here is from genome assembly GCF_002395285.1 of Mitsuokella sp. UBA4253. Lineage (NCBI taxonomy): Bacteria > Bacillati > Bacillota > Negativicutes > Selenomonadales > Selenomonadaceae > Mitsuokella > Mitsuokella sp. UBA4253. The sequence continues at coordinate 39,587 of NZ_DGWR01000011.1, forward strand.
TTCTTTCGCGCAATACAAAAGCGGGAACAACCGAACGTTCCCGCTTTTGCCGCCTCTATACCTTCTGCCACCTACCACATACTAGATGTAGTAGGTCTCCCATGACTATATTACAACAAATGGGGGCGCTTTTCAATAGGGGAGAGAGATTTTTTGAGAGGAGGAAGAGGGAATGGGGGCTTTGTGGCGAATCTTTCTTAGTATAGCAAGGTGCTGCGGGCTGGGCCTGTGGCTTTTGTCGGAAAGGAAGCGATGGCATGTACTTCTACTGTGAAGACTGCAAGAAAGAATACCCATTGAACACACATTCGTACAAATGTGACTGCGGCGGCATGTTCCGCCTGCACAAGGACGCCAATGAGGCGGTGGCGAAGCATACGATTTCGCTCGGGGAGTTCGTGACGCCTCTTTTGCCGCTGCAGGTCGGCAATCTCGACTTCCTGCTCAAGATGGAGCACCTGCTGCCGACGGGGTCGTTCAAGGACCGCGGGGCGTGCAGCATGGTCAATGCGCTGCACGAGCTCGGCATCAAGAAGATCGCGCTGGACTCGTCGGGCAATGCGGGCGCGGCAATCGCGGCGTATGCGGCGGCTGCGGGCATGGAGTGCACGGTCTACGTGCCGGATGACATCTCGCAGGAGCAGGTGAAGCAGATCGAGTCGTACGGTGCGAAGATCGTGAAGGTGGCCAATGGCCGCATGCGGGCGTGCGCGGCGGTCAAGCAGAATCTCGGTGATGCCTACTATGCGTCGCATGTCTACAACCCGCTGTTCTTCGAAGGCATCAAGTCGATGGCGCATGAGCTCTACGAGCAGCTCGGCCACCATGTGCCGGACTACATCTTCATGCCGGTCGGCAATGGCACGATGCTTCTCGGGCTGTTCCTCGGCTTCATGGAGATCGGGCGGCTGCCGCACTTCGTCGCGGTGCAGTCGTCGAAGTGCGCGCCGCTCTACGAGGCGTACCACGAGGTACCGGCTGAGCCGAAGCGCGCGACGATCGCGGAGGCCATCCGCATCACGCAGCCGAAGCGTCTCAAGGACATGGTGCGGGCGATCAAGGCGTCGGGCGGCGATGTCGTCAAGGTGCTGGACAAGGACATCCTCAAGGCGCAGAAGTACTTGAGCCACCACGGTGTCTACGTCGAGATGACGTCGGCGGCGGCGCTGGCGGGAGCGGAGCAGTTCTTCGCGGACGGCAAGCCGGACAACTACAAGGTCGTCATCCCGCTGACGGGCAATGGGCTGAAGCGCTGAGCCCGTGACCGCGGTCGATGAGATTGGAGAGAATCATGTTATATGGAATGATTGATATTGGCTCGAATACGGTCCGCATGGCAATCTATCGCATCGAGGGCACGCATGTCGAGATGCTCATGAAGAAGAAGCACACGGTCGGGCTGGCGGCCTACCTCAAGGACGGCGTCATGCAGAAGCAGGGCATCGACAAGGCGGTGGAGATCCTCAAGGAGTTCCGGGCCTTCCTGCTCTCGTTCAACATCACGCATGTCGTGGCGTTCACGACGGCGGCGCTGCGCAATGCGAAGAACAGCGCGGCGGCTGTCGGTGAGATCGAGCGGCGCACGGGGCTGCCGATTCGCGTGATTTCCGGGGACGAGGAGGCGACGTACGACTTCATCGGTGCGACGCACGACCTCAATGAGGATGCGGGCCTGCTCATCGACATCGGCGGCGCGAGCACGGAGATCGTCTCGTACAGCTCGGGCAAGATCGAGCAGAAGATCAGCTTGCCCATCGGCTCGCTGGCCTTCCGAACGAAGTATGTGCACGGCATGCTGCCGACACATGCGGAGTGCGAGGCGATGCGCGAGGAGGCGGAGGCGACGATCGGGTCGGCCACAGCTTTCTCGGATGTGCGCGAGGCGTCGATTGCGGGCATCGGCGGCACATTCAAGGGGGCGGCGGCGCTCTACAATGCGCTCTACGCGATGCCCGTCGAGAATGTGAAGATGGAGACGCGCCGCCTCTCGGAGGTCATCGCGCGCTTCTCGGGTGACCATGGCATCAACGAGGATATGACGGCGATGCTGATGAAGACAGCGCCGGACCGCATCCACACGGTCATCCCGGGCCTCATCATCGCGGAGGTCCTCGCCGAGCGCTTCCATAGCAAGGAGATCACCTACAGCGACTCCGGCGTGCGCGAGGGCTATATCTATTCGGAGGTCCTCAAGCAGTGACGGGAAGTCCGTCAGCCCTTATAGTATGGGGGCTGATGGACTTTTTTTTGCAGAAATGGTATAATAAAATGCTAAATGATTTTGCTAGAAACACGGTTTTTGTTTTAAGATTTTGAGGTGAGATTGTGGATTTTGGTCAGGGAAAGATCGTGCCGGTCAACCTGGAACACGAGATGAAGAACTCATACATCGACTATGCGATGAGTGTCATCGTTGCGCGTGCTCTGCCGGATGTCCGGGACGGCTTGAAACCAGTACACCGCCGCATCCTTTACGCGATGCAGGAGGCGGGCATGGGCTCGAACAAGCCCTACAAGAAATCGGCCCGTATCGTCGGTGAAGTCCTCGGTAAATATCATCCGCACGGCGATTCGTCGGTCTACGATGCGATCGTCCGCATGGCGCAGGATTTCTCCATGCGCTACATGCTCGCGGACGGTCACGGCAACTTCGGCTCGGTCGACGGCGACCCGGCGGCTGCCATGCGTTACACAGAGGTCCGCATGTCGAAAATCGCGGAGCTCATGCTGCAGGATATCGACAAGGAGACGGTCGATTTTGCGCCGAACTACGATGAGTCGCTGAAGGAGCCGACGGTGCTGCCGGCGAAGTTCCCGCAGCTGCTCGTCAACGGCACGTCGGGCATCGCGGTCGGCATGGCGACGAACATCCCGCCGCACAACATGTGCGAGGTCATCGACGGCACGCTGATGCTCATTGACCACCCGGATGCGACAATCGACGACCTCATGAAGGTCATCAAGGGACCGGACTTCCCGACGGCTGGTCTCGTGCTCGGTCAGGACGGCATCCGCCAGGCGTACACGACGGGCCGCGGCGTCATCAAGATGCGCGCGAACGCCCGCATCGAGACGCTGTCGAACGGCAAGCCGCGCATCATCGTCACGGAGCTGCCGTACCAGGTCAACAAGGCGCGCCTCGTCGAGAAGATCGCGCAGCTCGTGCGCGACAAGCAGATTGAGGGCATCACGGCGCTCAATGATGAGTCGGACCGCGGCGGCATGCGCATCGTCATCGACCTGCGCCGCGACGCGAATGCGAATGTCATCCTCAACCAGCTCTACAAGCACACGCAGCTGCAGGACAGCTTCGGCGTCATCATGCTGGCGCTCGTCGACGGCAAGCCGAAGATCCTCAACCTCAAGGAAGTGCTGCACTACTACATCGCGCATCAGGAAGATGTCATCACGCGGCGCACGCGCTACGACCTCAAGAAGGCTGAGGCGCGCGCTCACATCTTGGAGGGCCTGACGATCGCGCTCGACCATCTCGACGCGGTCATCACGACGATCCGCGAGAGCCGCACGGCTGATATCGCGCGCGCTGCCCTCATCGCGGGCTTCAAGCTCTCGGAGAAACAGGCTCAGGCCATCCTGGACCTGCGCCTGCAGCGCCTGACGGGCCTCGAGCGCGAGAAGATCGAGGAGGAGTATCAGGAAGTCTTGAAGGCCATCGAGGACTACAAGGCCATCCTCGCGGATGAGAGCCGCATCCTCGGCATTATCAAGGACGAGCTCAAGGCAGTCAAGGCGAAGTTCGGTGATGCGCGCCGCACGCGCCTGACGGTCGACACGAGCGAGATTGACGTCGAGGACCTCATCGCGGAGGAAGACGTCGTCATCACGCTGACGCACAACAACTACATCAAGCGCATGGCACTCGATACTTATCGCCGCCAGAACCGCGGCGGCAAGGGCGTCAAGGGCATGCCGACGAAGGAGAAGGATTTCGTCGAGAATCTCCTGATCACGACGACGCACCACACGATCCTGTTCTTCACGAACCGCGGCCGCGTCTACCATCTCAAGGCATACGAGATCGCAGAGGCGAGCCGCACGGCGAAAGGCACGGCCATCATCAACCTGCTGCAGCTCGAGAAGGACGAGAAGATCACGGCGGTCATCCAGGTCAAGGGCTTCAATCCGGACGCCTACCTCTTCATGGCCACGAAGAAAGGCATCGTCAAGAAGACGAGCCTCGTCGAGTTCAAGAACCTGCACAAGGGCGGCCTCAACGCCATCAACCTCGATGACGATGACGAGCTCATCGGCGTCAAGTTCACGGACGGCGAGCGCGACATGATCCTCGGCACGAAGTGGGGCATGGCCATCGTCTTCGGCGAGGACGATGTGCGCTCGATGGGCCGCGCGGCCCGCGGTGTCAAGGGCATCAGCCTCAACGACGGCGATGAGGTCATCGGCATGGACACGCTCTCGCCGAACGCTGAGGTCTTGACGGTCACGGCCGAGGGCTACGGCAAGCGCACGGAGACGAGCGAGTACCGTGCCCAGAACCGCGGCGGCAAGGGGCTTATCAACCTCAAGGTCACGGAGAAGACGGGAGATGTCATCGGACTGCGCGTCGTCCACCCAGACCAGGAGCTCATGCTCATCACGACGGAGGGCATCGTCATCCGCACGAATATCTCCGACATCTCCGTCATCAGCCGCAATACCCAGGGCGTCAAGCTCATGTCGACCGGCGAGAACGACATTGTTGCTTCGATGGCTGTCATGGACCAGAAGAACTGAATCACCGCATCATAAAAGGCTATCCCTTCGAGCAAGTCTGCTCGGGGATAGCCTTTTTTCTGTGCATGTTCGGGACGAGTCAGCAAGTTTCGCCCTCTTGGAAGGCCATGGGGAGCGGCGTCAGAGAGGGCAGCGCTTCGTGGCGGATGCGGCGCACGATGGCTTCGGCGGCGCGTTGGCCGAGGGCGGGGACGGGCTGGACGACGGCTGTCAGGGTCTGCGGGCCGAGGCGCGTCAGGTAGGTGCCGTCGTAAGCGACAATCGAGAGGTCGTCGGGGCAGCGGCGGCCGCGACGGCTGGCCTCGCGCAGTGCGCAGATGGCGCCGAGGTCTGTGCCGGAGATGGCGTCGACATCGGGGTAGCGCTCGAAGACTTCGCGGGCGGCTTTGGCGAAATCCTCCGGGCGGAAGGCATTGGCTGGCATGACGATGCTATCGAGTGGCACGCCTGCATCCTTGATACAAGTGGCAAAAATATCCTCGTGCTCATGGGCCGTCGTGTGGACGGTCGGCGCGCCCGTGATCTGCACGACATGGCGTGGGCTTCGCTGCAAGAGAGCATTGGCTGCCATCTGCCCGCCCTGATGGTGGTCGGCACGGATGATGGGAATCTCGTCGCTGAGGAAACGGTCAAAGGCGACGATGGGCAGATCGACTTCCTGATAGTGCTCGAGATGGAGGGCATGGGCACCGATGATCAGGCCATCCATCGTGTGGCGGCGCAGCATGTCGAGGAAGGCGAGCTCTGCGTTCTTTTTCTCTCCCGTCGAGCAGATCATCGTTTTGTAGCCACAGTCGTAGAGCGCAATCTCGATCTCGTGCAGCAAGGCCGCAAAGAAGGGATGAGCGATGTCTGGGATGATGACGCCGATGAGGTTCGTGCGGTTGAGCGAGAGATTGCGCCCAACCTCGCTCGGCACGTAGTGAAGCGCAGCGACGGCCTCCTCGACTTTCTTCTTCGTGAGTTCTGACACATATCCCTTGTGGTTGAGCACGAGGGAAACCGTGCTGGTACTGACGCCAGCGAGCTTGGCGACATCCTTGATCTTTGCCTTGGCCATACACGACGCATCCTTTCTGACTGGTATCTACTTTCAAGTCTATCATAGATTCCGCTTATCTGCATGGTAGAAGACATAAAATAAATATTCAGACGATTTTAAGAACAGTAACAAGAAAAATAATATCGATAAAATGATTGACAAATAGATTTAAACAGAATATAATCAGTGTATCGAATCGGTTCGATGTCGACACGAACCCATTCGATTTTTTGAGAGATGATATCGAACCGGTTTGATATCGTCAAAATTATCGTAAATCATATTGGATAATCACGTTGGGATGAGAGGATGGATACCGATGAAGCAAAAACTTTATTGGATGCTCAGTTTTTTCTGCTTTATGTTCTTCTTTTGTTGGTTCGTGTTCAACGCGTTCCTGCCAATCTGGCTCAAACAGGTCAATCACTTGAGCGGCGTGCAGATCGGCACAATTTTCGGCTTCAATGCGGCGGTCACGATGGCACTGCAGCCATTCTACGGCTATATCCTTGACCGCTTGGGCATGCGCAAGAACCTGCTCTACTTTATCAATGCCTGCATTCTCTTCACGGCGCCGTTCTTCCTGTTCGTCTACCAGCCTCTGTTGGCCAGCCACTTCTACATCGGCGCCATCCTCGGCGCAATCTACCTCGGCGTAGCCTTCAATGCAGGATGTGCTGCGGTGGAGTCGTACATCGAGAAGGCAGGTCGCTCGCATGGCTTTGAATTTGGGCGCGCGCGCATGTGGGGTTCGCTTGGCGGTGCCGTCGGCGTCTTTGCCGCTGGCGTCGGCTTCAATCAGGACCCTAGCCTGATCTTTATCTTTTCGTCGATTGGCGCCATCCTAATGTTCATTTTTCTGTACAGCGCGAAGCTCAATCATCAGGATGTTGTGGCAGACAGCAAGATCAATATCACAGTGCGCGAGGCGCTCGGCCTCCTGAAAATCCGCAATGTCTGGATTCTCATCATCTTCCTGTTCGGCTCTTCCTGCGTTTACGCCGTATTCGATCAGCAGTTCGCCATCTACTACGCTTCGCTCTTCCCAACGCAGGCGGAAGGCGATGCGGCCTTTGGCTATCTCAACTCGCTGCAGGTCTTCTTGGAGGCTGCCGGCATGTTTGCTGCACCGGTCATCGTCAACAAGATTGGCGCGAAGCGCGGCCTCTTGCTCGCGGCATCTATCATGACGTTCCGCATGTTTGGCTCGGGCCTCATCACGGATGTCTACGGCATCTCGGCCATCAAGCTCATGCATGCGCTGGAACTTCCGGTCTTGCTCGTGTCGATCTTCAAGTACATCGCCCGCAACTTCGATAACCGCTTTGCTTCCGTCTTGTACTTGATCTGCTTCCATCTGTCCTGCCAGTTTGGCATCTTCTTGCTTTCCCCAGTGGCAGGCCATCTTTATGATGAAATCGGCTTCCCACACACCTACGTCATTCTCGGTGCAATCGTGCTGACATTCACAATACTCGGCGGCCTTACGCTCGTCTCGGACAAGAAGTCGGCATATGTGCAAGCCGGTGCGAAAACCGCTTGAGCGCACAGTGCGCGAATCGCTGCACCGCATGTATACTGCTGATGCGGTGGCGTTACGATAACGTTATGATCGCTTTGTGATAGATATGATAACAATGCAAAAAGAAAGAGGAGGATTTTTTTATGGATCGAGATAGAATGGATAAAACAGCAGAAAACTTTTACAACGTAACGGAGTGGCCGCATGGCGATGCCCATGAGGACATCGGCGCTGTCATTAACGACATTATCGCGGACATCAAGAAGCGCCAGGATTCTACAGATCATGACGGAGAATGCGGCAAACCTGGCGCTGTCATCTACATTCCGTCGGGCGACTACCATCTGCGCACGCAGGTATTCATCGACATCAGCTACCTGCGGATCGAGGGCTCAGGCCACGGCTTCGTGTCGTCGAGCATCCGTTTCAACATCCCCGAGAAGAATTGGAAAGATATGCACGAGCTCTGGCCGGGCGGCAGCCGCATCCTCGTCAATCTGGAGGCTGATCCGGACGATGAGACGGCTGGTGCTGCCTTCGTGGTCAAGCGCGAGGGCAACCCGCGTATCAGCTCTGTTGAATTCGTGGGCTTCTGCATTGACGGTCTCCATTTCGTGGACGATGGTACAGGCGAGGATATCCCGGAGAACACGTATCTCAACGGCAAGACGGGTATCTACATCGCTAGTGCACAGGACTCCTTCCGCGTCACGAACATGGGCTTCATCTATCTCGAGCATGGCCTGGTCATCCACAATGCCGATGCCTTGACAATCCACGACAACTTCATTGCGGAGTGCGGCAACTGCATTGAGTTGCGCAGTGCGGGTCAGGCTTCCAAGATCACGGATAACCTCATGGGCGCCGGCTATCGCGGCTATTCGATATACGCGCAGAATTTTGGCGGCTTGTTGATCGCAGACAACAATATCTTCCCGCGTGGCACGAGCATGGTCCACTTTGAGAACGTCGTACGCTCCACGGTCACGAGCAATCGCTTTCACTCGTTCTACCCCGGCATGCTCATCTTGTCTGGCTGCTGTTCAGAAAATCTCGTAGCGGCCAATCACTTCTACCGGGCGCGCGAGCCGTGGGCGCCGATGCAGATGCACGACAATGGCCTGATGGATGACTACGGCTTGGTGCGCGTGTCGGGCAACAACAATTCCATCGTTGCCAACCACTTCTCGGAGATTATCGATACGCCGTACATCAAGCCAGTCGGCACCAGCCCTGTCATCCTCTACCTCGCGGCCGGTCACGGTAATTACGTTGCAACAAACCACATCGTGGCGGCGACTGAGGCGGCAGCTGCTGCGGATACGTCAGCAGCTGCGTGTTTTGCCGCCCAGGTCGGCGCGATGATCTCCAATCAGGATGCCGAAGAATTCCCCGTTGTCACCGTCCAAGTGGCGGAGGAGTCGAGCGCCAATATCGTCCTGGATTCTGGAACAGAGTCGCAGGTTGTCCTGGATCGCAAACGCAATGCGTTCCGTCCGACACCGGACATTCCTCGCTGATTGTCCTCTCCCGTGTCGCCGTACCCTCTGCGGTGATGCGGTATTGATACAATCCCCTTTCCAGGAAGATACCGCAGGGGGAGGAAATGACACCTACTTCTCTAGGTGTCATTTTATTTTAAAACAAATGTTCAGTTTATTTTGATGAGGACGTCAAAACAACAGAATATGATAAAACTATTGACAAAAAATAGTCAATACGCTAGAATATAAACATCGAACCGGTTTTATATCTGGTTCGCTTCGTTTTTATTCAACATCGAACCGATTCGATATATGAGGTGAGCAATATGTCAACTATGTCAGAGGAAAAGGAACAACTCACGCCGGATGAATTCATCGCGGCAAATGAATCCAAGGTCAACAAGCGCTGGTATCCGCGCTTCCACATCGCGCCGCGCGTCGGCTGGTGCAATGACCCGAACGGCTTTGCCTTCTTTGGCGGCCAGTACCATTTCTTCTACCAGCACTATCCGTACGAGCCCAAGTGGGGGCCGATGCACTGGGCACATGTGACGAGCAAGGATCTCGTGCACTGGGAGCGTCAGCCAGTCGCGCTCTTCCCGGATCATCCCTACGATGCAGACGGCTGCTTCACGGGCAGCGGCATCGAGAAGGATGGCAAGTTCTACCTCCTCTACACGGGTCACGTTGACCTCTTGAAGAAGCCGGGCCAGCCGGACCGCATCGAGACGCAGAATATCGCTGTCAGTGTCGATGGCATCCATTTCGAGAAGTCGGAGAAGAATCCGGTCATCAAGCTGCCGGAATGTGTGTCGACGGGTGAAGATCACCACTTCCGCGATCCGAAGGTCTGGGAGCATGACGGCCGCTACTATGCGGTGGTCGGCGCACAGACGGCGGAGGAGAAGGGCCAGGTGCTCGTCTTTGTCTCGGATGATCTCCTGAACTGGAAGTTCCTGCACGTGATGGCCAAGGCGCACGGCAACCAGGGCTTCATGTGGGAGTGCCCGAACTTTGCCGAGTTCGACGGCCATGAGGCGCTGATTCTCTCACCGCAGGGCATCCGGCCGGAGGGCAAGCGCTACCTCAACCTGCACCAGTCCGTATCGATGCTCGGCAAGATGGACTACGCTTCGGGTATTTTCTACCACGATGCGATGCACCGGCTCGACCATGGCTTTGACTTCTATGCGCCGCAGGTCACGCAGACGCCGGATGGGCGCTGTGTGATGATTGGCTGGCTCGCGATGTGGGAGAGCGCGATGCCGGAGCAGGCGGATGGTTGGTCCTGTCAGATGACGGTGCCGCGCGAGCTGCACTACCGCGATGACAAGCTGGTGACGCCGCCCGCCAAGGAACTCACGGCTCTGCGCAAGGCGGCGCATACGACAGAAGACCTCGTCATGACGGAGGAGACGCCGCTTACCGACTGGTCGTATGAGACGGGCGAGTTCTGCGCAGAATTTGATTTCAAGGAGGCCGAGGGCCTGGCTGTCCACTTCACGGCAGGCTTCGACGATACGGTCTCGCTGATGGTCGAGAAGAAGAGCGGGCTTGTGACGCTCGTGCGCAAGTCGGCCGCGACGGGACGCAAGGAAGAGCGCTATGCGCAGCTTCCGGCCGGTGCGACGCATCTCTCGCTGCGCGTCTATGAGGACCGCTCCTCGCTGGAGTTCTTCCTCAATGACGGTGATATCGTCATGAGCACGCGCTTCTATCCGAAGACGGAGGAACGCGTCATCGTACTCGAGCCGCAGGAAGGCACGGTGCGCATGACGGACGGCGTCTTCTATGAGCTCGATGACATCTTTGCCTGAACATCATCTTTGATCACTCATTCCGTATAGAAATCCCGATGTTATTGTCTTTTGGGAAAGGGGAAACATATCATGGGGAATTTTTTGAAGGCTTTTTCGAATCCATTTTACAGGACAAGCTCGCTTGAGATCCTGCTGTTCTTCGTTGGCTGGGGCATCTGGTGGTCCTTCTTCCAGATTTGGCTGACGACGAAACAGGGCTTCACAGGCGCCCAGGTCGGCACGATTTATTCCTTCGGATCTGCCGTGACGCTCGTCTTGATGTTTGTCTACGGTTCCTTGCAGGATAAGCTCGGCATGAAGAAAACACTGCTGAAGTTCATCGTCGTCTGCCAGATTTTCGTCGGCCCGTTCTTCACCTGGGTCTATGTGCCGATGCTCGCAGCGAATTTCTACGTCGGCGCGGTGATCGGTGCCATTTACCTCTCCATCGCATTCCTCGCGGCCTGCCCGGTTTTCGAGGCGGTGACAGAGCGCCTGAGCCGCCGCTACTCCTTTGAGTACGGCCAGGCAAGGGCCTGGGGCTCCTTCGGCTATGCCGTTGCGGCGCTCTGCGCGGGCTTCCTCTTCACGATGAATCCGTACTTGATCTTCTGGACGGGTTCTGTCGTCGCTACTGTCCAGCTCGTTGTCCTGGCTGCGCTGTCGCCGGAGAAGAACGCAGCGCTCACGTCCCAGTATGAAGTCCAGTCGGAAACTCTCAAGGAGAGCAAGACGCCGTCCTTCGGCGAGATCATCGGTGTGTTCAAGCTCATCGATGTCTGGAAGATGATTGTCTTCGTCATCATGAGCTGGACGTTCTACACGGTCTTCGACCAGCAGATGTTCCCGGAGTTCTTCACGCGCTTCTTCGCGACGCCGGAGGCGGGCCAGCAGGCATACGGCGTGCTCAACTCCATCGAAGTCTTCCTTGAGTTCCTCATGATGGGCCTCGTGCCGATCCTCATGCGCAAGATCGGCGTGCGCAAGGCCATCCTGCTCGGCTGCACCATCATGATTGTCCGCATCGGCGGCTGCGGCCTCGTCACGAATCCTCTGGGCGTTGCCATCATCAAGCTGCTGCACGCACCGGAGACGGCCCTCTTCATCCTCGCTGTTTTCCGCTACTTCACGCTTCACTTCGATACGCGTATTTCGACGACGCTCTACATGGTCGGGTTCCAGATTGCCGCACAGGTTGGCCAGATCATCTTCTCGACGCCGCTTGGCGCCCTGCATGACAACATCGGCTACCAGAGCACGTTCCTCGTGATTTCCGGCATCGTCTGCGTGGCCAGCATCTACGCCTTTATCGTCCTCAAGAAGGATAATGAGAGTGTTGAAGGTCAGCCGCTTTAAAAGGATTTTTTAGATAGCACAACAGCCTCTGTTTTTTATTTGAAACAGAGGCTGTTGTGCTATCTAATTTCTTGTTTAGTGCAGGGACAGGTAGATGCGGCCGTGGGCGTCGATGCGGCTCAGGTGGCGCAGGTAGAAGCGGGCGATGATGCCGGTCAAGAGCGCGGAGATCAGTGTGCCTTCGCGGATGCCCTCGATGGTGCCCATGGTCAGCACGGAGACGATGGCGGCGATGATGACGAGGCTGACGTCGTTGCCGACTTTGACCTTGCCAAAGTCGATGTGGAACTGATGCGCGAACGTGTAGACAGCGCCTTCGCCGACGAGCATGAGCACGTCGGCGATGCCCTGCCCTGCGACACCGAGCGCGACGAGCACCGTGCCGAGCAGGCAGAGCAGCAGCTTGAGCGCATAGGCATCCGGCACGATGGTGAAGAGATTCATGAAGAAGTCGATGCAGAAGCCGAAGAGGATGGTCACGGGGATCTGCAGCCAGAAGACAGCCGGGAAGTCGCGCCGCAGCATCAAGAGCTCAAAGACGACGAAGACCATGTTGACAGCAAACGTCGTCTGGCCGAAGGTGAACGGCGAGATCAGGCTCAGGACATACGGCAGGCTCGAGATCGGCGACGTGCCCAAGAGGCTCTTGACCACGAGAGCAATGCCAGCCGACTGAATCATGACCGCTAGGATCAGTAATAGATAGCGTTTTGGCGTAGACAAATAAATCCTTCTTTCGTGAGGATGTATTCACTCGACCCAGTGGATTTTCTTGGCGTCGTAGCGGTCGACCTGGGGCTTTTTGCCGGCGGGGTAGCCGAAGGGCAGCAGGGCGAAGGCGTACTGGTTGTCGGGCAGGTTGAGGATCTTGCCGACTTTCTCGATGCGGTCCGGGACGGGGGAGACGGCCATCATGACGCCGCCGAGGCCGAGCTCTTCGAGTTCGAGCCAGAGGTTCTCGGTGGCAATCGCACAGTCGATGTCGGTGATCGTCGGGAAGATGACATCCGTGCGGGCGGCAATGACGAGCACGACAGGGGCCTTGGCAGCGGCGACGGCATAAGGGCTGGTCCTGGAGAGCTCTTCAATCGTCTCGCGCTTTGTCACGATGTAGAACTCCCAGGGCTGCTGATTGCCCGCTGACGGCGCAACAAAGCCAGCCTGCAGCACTTTCTCGATTTTCTCTTTCTCCACGGGCCTGTCCTCGAATTTGCGGACGCTCGTGCGGGTGAAGATGGCGTTCATGGAATCATCCTTTCTCTTTTGTCTTTGTCTATGTTCATTATAGCAGATGCATATCTATCCTCAATACTATCCTTTTAGATACTATCATACAATAAAGTGCATTCTTCACAAAAAGATTCTTTGCGGCTACAATGAATACATCAGCTGAAATGAGCCGCTACGGCAAAAGGAAAACTTATTAGATACGACGAAATAAATGGAGGATATTTATGTTAAACGAAATCAACTGGCCGCATGACTACCTGCCGGGATTCACGGACAACTTTGCTTCGAATGAGGTCATCGTCAGAGGCATCGACGCAGCGGAGACGTTCGCGAACCTCATCGACACGAGCATCTGGCCGACGTACTACAGCAATGTTGCTGATGTCGAGTTCGACAATACAGAGGGCACGAAGCTGGCACCGGACACGCGCTTCCGCTTCAAGACGTTCGGCTTCCCGATTGAGGCAGAGATCACGGAGTTTGAGGCACCGCATGATGACCAGCCGGGCCGACTGGCATGGCATGGTTGGGCAGAGGGCGACGCAGAGCACCGCCTCGATGTCATCCATGCATGGCTCATCGAGGACCTCTCGGAGGGGCGCGTGCGCATCCTGACGCAGGAGTCGCAGAAGGGCAAGCCGGCGGCTGAGCTTCACAAAGATCCGAAGGATCCGATGAATGTCGGCCATCAGGAATGGGTCCGTGGCCTCGCCGCTACGGTACTGGCAGCACATCAAGGCTGATGGTCGCAGACTAGTGCAAGGCAGCGGTTCCTACTGGTCATCTGGATATGGGAGGAGTCATGGTAAAAGAGACAATGTTTCACTGTCCGGTTGAGGCGGCACTGAGCCTCATCAGCGGCAAATACAAATGCATCATCCTCTGGCACCTGATGCAGCGGACGCACCGCTATGGTGAACTGCACCGCCTGATTCCGCAGGCGACGCCGAAGATGCTGACACAGCAGCTCCGCGAACTCGAGGCAGACGGCGTCATCCACCGCGAAGTCTATCCCGTCGTGCCGCCGCGCACAGAGTACAGTCTGACCGAGTTCGGCCGGAGTCTGTCTCCTATCATCGAGGCAATGTGCGACTGGGGCAAGGAGAATATGAAGCAGAGAATACTGTCCGGGGCTGAGGAATGACGGTCCTCTCGGACGCCGAGGAATGGCCGGGGGAAGTCGCGAAAGGCACGGAGATGCCGTTCCATGTCGAACAAGCCCTGCAGATCGCGGGCGGCAAGATGCGCGTCGATGGCATGTACGGCAGCCATATCGTACATGACCGCGAACTTATCACGGGCCAGAATCCCGCGTCAGACCTCGAGTTGGCCAAAGAGCTCGACAAGAGTCTGCAAGCTGAGTGACGAATGTTCTGTATAATTCTTCCCGAAGAGCCGAACACCTTTTGATGTTCGGCTCTTGATGTATTCTATTCTTTCGGCTCATGTTTTGTTTGTGTGCCTGGTGGCCAACTGCTCTGAACCTGTGTAAGAGGCCTCGATGCTTGACTTATCAGCGGGGTGTACTATAATAAAGGCATAAAAAAGCTAGACCTGTTGATGCTTTTATTTGCTTCACCTTGCAATATGTGCTATACTAAGAGTAATCGAAAAAGTATCTATCGTAAGATAGGCCAAAAGGCTTCCAGTTTGCACACCTGGGAGCCTTTTTCATACTAAGAAAGGTCAGCTGCTCCCGAATGAAGGGATTGGCTGACCAACAGGCTAAGAACGTGTTGCCGCTACCGTTCTAACCATTTCTGGACGCAGTACCAAATTGCACACGATACTACTCCAGCAAGAACGGACATCGAAAAAGTATCCACAGTAGATAGGCCCCCTTCCTGCTGCCAGTATAGGGGCGGCAACGTATCTAGTATAGCATAGTTCGTGTTCTCTGTAAGGATGTTTCTTTATACAAAATAAGGAAGAGGCTGTGACAAAATGGTTTTACATTTTGCCACAGCCTCTTTTTGCGTATATATCTGCGTGTAGTAAGGCTCAGGCCTCGCTGGCGTGCTCGGCGGCGAGGAGCTGGCGGGTGTGCTCGGCTACCTCGTCGGGCGTGATGTCGGTGATGCGGGCGACGCCGGTCTTGATGGCGGCATCTGCTACGGCTGCGGCGACGTGCGGTGCGACGCGCGGGTCGAACGGGCTCGTGATGACGTGCTGCTCATCGAGCTCGCTCTCGTCGATGAGGTCGGCGATGGCCTTGGCGGCAGCCATCTTCATTTCTTCGTTGATCTTTTTCGCGCGGACGTCGAGAGCGCCGCGGAAGATGCCCGGGAAGGCCAGCAGGTTGTTGACCTGATTCGGGTAGTCGCTGCGGCCCGTGCAGACGATGCGGGCACCGGCAGCGTAGGCCTCATCCGGCATGATTTCCGGCGTCGGGTTGGCCATGCCCATGACGATCGGGTCCTTCTTCATGGAGCGGACCATGTCCTGGGTGACTGCACCGGCTACGGAGACACCGATGAAGACGTCGGCGTCCTTGATGACGTCTTTGAGCTGGCCTGCCTCATGCTGCGGGTTCGTGATCTTGGCGATGGCGTCCTTGTAGGGGTTCATGTCTTCCTTGCGGCCCTCGTAGATGGCACCCATGCGGTCGCAGAGGATGATGTTGCGGCCGCCCATGCTGTAAATGAGGTGCGTGATGGCCTGGCCGGCAGCACCTGCGCCGTTGAGGACGAACTTCGACTCCTCGAACTTGCGGCCCGTGAGCTTGAAGGCGTTGATGAGGGCCGAGACGACGACGATGGCCGTGCCGTGCTGGTCGTCGTGGAAGACCGGGATGTCGAGTTTCTGCAGGCGCTTCTCGATGTCAAAGCACTGCGGTGCCTTGATGTCCTCGAGGTTGATGCCGCCGAATGTCGGCGCCATGAGCTCGACGGCGCGGACAATCTCATCGACGTCCTGCGTGTCGAGGCAGATGGGGACGGAGTCGACGCCCGCGAAGCCCTTGAACAGGATGGACTTGCCTTCCATGACCGGCAGGCCGGCGCCAGCGCCGATGTTGCCGAGGCCGAGTACAGCGCTGCCGTTCGTCACGACGGCGACCGTGTTGCCCTTGTTGGTGTAGTCATAGATCTTGTTGTAGTCCTTCTGAATCTCCAAGCACGGCGCAGCGACGCCCGGCGAGTAGGCCAGCGTCAGGTCCTTCGCCTTCTGGAGGGGGACCTTGCTGTGCATCTCGATCTTGCCGTGGTGTTCTCTATGCAGGGCCAATGCCTGGTCGTTCAATTTGCTCATGGGGAAGACTTCCTTTCTCGCGTCTCTGTCCGGCTCTGGTGGGAATCAAGGCCGGATGGCGCCTTGATGGGATATGAGTTCGTTATGATGGTGATGAATGTTACACTTTTTTGAAACTTTATCCGTAAGTGTTACAAAGTTTGTAAAACGTGTTGCATACTATTATATTGTTGTTGAAATGAAAATACAAATATGATTTATTAATGGGAAAATAAATTGGCATAATAAAATGAGCCTTTTCGACAGTTTATGGCGGTATCCTCCATGAATTGTCGGCAAAGGCTCGTTTTGTTTCAGTAAAGTGATGTCACTGTGTCTTGGCGGTGTTGCTGCTGCGCGTCGGGGCGGCTGGTGCCGTCTCTGCCGGAGCGGCTGTCGTGTGCGCGCTGCCCGCGTGGGAACTGCTCGTGGAGTGCTCGCTCGCACCCTCGGAGCTCGAGCGGCTCGTGCTCCGCGAAGTCGAGCTCTGAGAGCTGTTGCTCGAGGAAGAACTCTTGCTCGAACTCTTGGCACTGCTCGTGTTTGAACTGCTCTTCGCCTTTGTCGTGGATGGCGACGAGGTCGCACCAGCCGGGATAGAGCTCTCGTACTCATGCTGGGCGCGGTCGAGCTGTGCTTTCTCGCTGGCGTTCAGCGTGATGCCAAGCGTCTCGGCGAGCGTCGTGCGCAACTTGTGCAGGTCCGGTATCCAATAGCTGACGCCGTCGATGTAGAGCGGCTTGCCCGGTACCATCTCCGTCTTGAGGCCATTCTTCTGGGCTTCCTTGAGCGTGCCGGCGAACTCGAGCAGCTGGCGGAAGGAGAGGTCGGTCTTGACGGAGGACATGACCTCGCTGATGACGTTTGGCAGTTTCGGGATGATGGCCGGGGATGTGATTTTGTCCATGCAGGCCTTCATGAATTTCTGCTGGCGCTTGATGCGGCCGATGTCGCCCTCCTCGTCGCGGTAGCGCACGTAGGTGACGGCCGTCTTGCCGTCCATGTGCTGCATGCCCGGCTGGAGGTCGATGATCAGGCCGCCGTCGTCATCCCAGGGGTCTTCGTAGTACATGCGCTTCTCGACATCGATGTCGATGCCGCCGATGGCGTCAATGATCTTCTGGAACGCCTGGATGTTGATGACGACGTAGTGATCCATGTTGACGCCGAGGAAGTCCTCGACGGTGCGCTGTGTGAGCTTCTCGCCCGCTTCTGGGCCGCCCTTGGCGCTGCCGTAGGCGTAGGCTGCATTGATCTTATCCCAGCCGTGGCCCTTGATCTTGACGCGTGTATCGCGCGGGATGGACATCAGAGCAGCATGGTCTTTCTTCGGGTCGAGCGTCGCGACCATCAAGGTATCGCTGCGGCCGACATCGTCGTCGCGCTCATCGACACCCATGATCATGATCGTCGTCTTGTCCTTGGCCGTCAGCAGGCCGTCCTCTACGACATCATCGGATGATTTGTCGAGCAGGCTGTTCGAGGCGAAGAGTGCGCCCATGGCGGCGGCCGCGATAAAGGCGATGATCAGGAGTCCCCAGAGGAGCCCTCGGTGCCGACGGCGTGAACGGCGCGGCTGGCGAGGCGGGATCGGATTCGTTTGCAAGATGATACCTTCTTTTTCACAAAATCAAATATAAATCCCTGCTATTCCAGCAGGGGATATTCATAGTTACATTATAAGGAAAGCGCGCACGATGTGCAATTACTTTATCGATATCCACCGTATATCGTAGCGGCTATGCCTGAAAAAAGGATGGATAGATGGTAGAATGGGGGAAGATGCATAAGAGAAAGGATGAAACATCATGGCAGCAGAGATTGAACGAAAATTCCTCGTCAAGGAGGGCTGGCGGCCGCAGGCAAATGGCGTGCGCATCGCGCAGGGGTACCTGTCCACCGTGCCGGAGCGCACGGTGCGCGTGCGCATCAAGGGCGAGAAGGGCTATCTGACGGTCAAGGGGCGCAATGCGGGCATACGGCGCGCGGAGTACGAGTACGAGATACCCTTGGCCGACGCGGAGGCGATGCTCGCGCTCTGCGAGCAGCCGCTCATCGAGAAGCGGCGCTATCTTGTACCATATAAGGGCTATACTTGGGAGGTCGACGTCTTTGCCGGCGCGAATGAAGGGCTCGTCGTAGCGGAGATCGAGCTGCCTGCAGAGGATGCCGCATTTGCCAAGCCCGACTGGGTCGGGGCAGAGGTCTCGGGCGATGCGCGCTACTACAACGCGAGCCTGATTTGCCATCCGTATCGGGAATGGAAGTGAACGGCAGGCTGTGCATAAAGTCTGCTCAGCCACTTTGAGATATCCACAGGCTGGCGTGCGAAAATGGGTCATAGAAACCCCAAGATATAGGAATAATGGCAGCAGTCATGCGTATATATTGGGTTATCCACGAATTTATCCATAATATCCACAGATTTTGTGGATAAGTGGCGGGGATTTTAGCCACAGTATGCACAGGCAACTGTATATATTATTGTAGGAAAATGAGAGACTTCTCTCCTGTCGCCATGTTATCCACACCTGTGGATTTCTTTGTGGATAACATGGAGTGTCATAAAAAAGAGCGCTGAACCGCGATATACGCGGTTCAGCGCTCTTAGTATTTTGTGCAATGAGATTACTTGTCTTCGCCGTCCTTGAGCGGTTTCTTGAGGATGGAGAGGATCAGGCAGCCGATGATGGCGCCGACGAGGATGGAAACAAGATACATCAGCGGGTTGCCGATGGTCGGGACGACGAAGATGCCGCCGTGCGGTGCGCGCAGAGTGCAGTCGAAGGCCATCGTCAGGGCACCCGTGACAGCAGAGCCGACGACGCAGGCCGGGATGACGCGCAGCGGGTCAGCTGCGGCAAACGGGATGGCACCCTCGGTGATGAAGGAGAGGCCCATGACGTAGTTCGTGACGCCGGCCTTGCGCTCGCTCTCGGTGAAGCGGTTCTTGAAGAACGTCGTGCAGAGAGCGATTGCGAGCGGCGGGACCATGCCGCCTGCCATGACGGCAGCCATGACATGGAACTCACCGGAGGCCAGGAGACCCGTGCCCGTGACGTAAGCAGCCTTGTTGATCGGGCCGCCCATGTCAACAGCCATCATGCCAGCGACAATCATGCCCATGAATATGCGGGCCGAGGGATCCATGTTCTTCAGCGTGTCGACCATCCAGCCGTTGATGGCGGAGACAGGCGGCGCGATGATGAAGAGGCTGATGAAGCCCATGATCAGGATGCCGAAGAACGGGTAGATGAGCATCGGCTTGATGCCCTCGAGGGAGTCCGGCAGGCACTTCGAGGCCTTCTTGAGGAAGTTGACGATGTAGCCGCCGAGGAAACCGGCGATTAGCGCGCCGAGGAAGCCGGAGCCCGTCGTACCGGCGAGTGCACCGCCGACGAAACCGACGGCGAGACCCGGGCGATCAGCGATCGACATGGAGATGAAACCGGCGAGGACCGGCAGCATGAAGCCGAAGGACGCACCGCCGATGTCCTTGAAGAATTTCGCGAGCGGCGTGTTGGAGCCGAAGTTCTTCGGGTCGATGGAGTAATCATCGAACAGGAACGCGAGGGCGATGAGGATACCGCCGCCGACGACGAACGGCAGCATGTGGGAGACGCCGTTCATCAGGTGCTTGTAGATCTGGCGGCCGAGGCTCTCGCCCTGGACGTCAGCAGCGCTCTCTTCCGTGTCGCTGCCCGATGCGTGGTAGACCGGCGCATCGCCCTTGAGGGCGCGGTCGATGAGTTCATCGGCCTTGTTGATGCCGTCGGCGACCTTCGTGATGACGACTTTCTTGCCGTTGAAACGGGCCATGGCGACGTTCTTGTCGGCGGCGACGATGATGCCGTCCGCTGCGGCGATCTCTTCGTCCGTCAGGATGTTCTTGGCACCGCCGGAGCCGTTCGTCTCGACCTTGATGGAGATGCCGCGCTTCTTGGCGTGCTGCTCGAGGCTCTCGGCTGCCATGAAGGTGTGGGCGATGCCCGTCGGGCAGGCCGTGACGGCGAGGACCTGGATGTGGTCGCTGGCCGGTTTTTCCTCGGCGGCTGCACCGTCGCCTTCTGCGGCCTCAGCCTTCGGCGCTTCGAACTTGCCATCTTCCTTGAGGTCGATGAGGTGCAGGAACTCCTCTTTCGTCTTGGCGGCGATCAGAGCTTCCTTGAAGTCCGGGTCCATGATCATCATGGCGAGCTGCTGCAGGATCTGGATATGTGCATCGTTGGCGGAATCCGGAGCGGCGATCATGAAGAACAGGCGGGCCGGGTTGCCGTCCATGGACTCAAAGTCCATGCCTTCAGGCACCGTCATAGCGGCGAGGCCTGCTTCCTTGACGCCCGTGCTCTTGGCGTGCGGCGTTGCGATGCCGTCGCCGAGGCCCGTCGTGCCGGAAGCTTCGCGGGCGAAGACGTCCTTGAGATACTGTTCCTTGTCGGAAAGATTGCCAGAGGCTGCCATGAGGTCAGCGAGCTGACGGATTGCTGACTTTTTGTCAGCAGGCTTTTGGCCAAGCGCGATGCTCTCGCTCTTGAGCAAGTCAGTAATACGCATAGTTTCCTCTCCTTACACTGTATGTAGAATGAATCAGATGATTGTCTTTAAGAGTGCTTCGACTTCCGGACGCGTGGCGAGGTTCTCGCTGAACGCGGAAGCGGAGCCCGTGGCGACGCCCATGTGGAAGGCCGTCTCGAAGTCGCCCTGTGACTCGGTGTAGCCCGTGATGAAGCCTGCGACCATCGAGTCGCCGGCGCCGACGGAGTTGACGAGCTTGCCCTTCGGGGCCGGGCTCTTGTAGTGCTTGCCGTCTGCCGTCAGCAGGATGGCGCCGTCACCGGCCATCGAGATGAGGACGTTCTGCGCGCCCTTCTCCTGGAGCTTCTTGGCGTAGGTGATGATCTCCTCGTCCGTCGTGAGCTTGACGCCGAACATGTCGCCGAGTTCATGGTTGTTCGGCTTGATGAGGAACGGATGGTACTTGAGGACATTGAGCAGGAGCTTCTTCTCGGCATCGACGATGATGCGGATGCCGCGGCCCTCGAGGCGGGCCATGATCTTCTCGTAGATGTCATCCGGCAGCGTCTTCGGGATGGAGCCGGCGAGCACGAGGGTGTCGCCCTCGCTGAGCTTGTCGAGCTTCTCGAAGAGCTCTTCGCGCTTGGCCTCGCTGATGTCCGGGCCCTGGCCGTTGATCTCTGTCTCTTTATCGGCCTTGACCTTGACGTTGATGCGGGTGAAGCCCTCCGGCAGCTGGACGAAGTCGTGCTTGACGCCGAAGCCGTCGAGCTGGCGCTTGACCTCTTCGCCCGTGAAGCCGGCCGTGAAGCCGAGAGCCGTGCTCTCATGGCCGAGGTTGCCGAGGACGATCGAGACGTTGATGCCCTTGCCGCCGCCGAGAACCTGTTCGTAGTTCACGCGGTTGATCTCGCCAGCCGTGAAGGAATCGAGGCGGACGATGTAGTCGAGCGAGGGGTTGAAAGTTACGGTGTAGATCATTCTTCTCTTACTCTCCTTCCAGGATTGTCGTGCAATCCCGATACTTCTTGTCTCTTAGATGTCCGGTGATGATGGTCGCACTCGAGATGTTGGCGAAGGTGATCGGCGAGATCTTGTTGAATTTCGACTGATCGGCCAGCACGTAGGCGTGCTCACAGCGCGAGAGGGCTTCGCTCTTGACAAGGCCCTCGCTCGAGTCCGGCGTAGAGAAGCCGGACTTGATGCTGATGCCATTGGCACCGAAGAATCCTTTGGTGAAATTGTAGAGCTCTAGGTTATGCAGGGCTTCTGTGCCGATGACGGCCTCGGTGACAGCCTTGAGGCGGCCACCGAGCAGGAAGACCTTGAAGCCCTTGAGGGACAGTCGCGAGGCATGGGGCAGCCCGTTTGTCACGTAGACGGCCTGGCGTTCCTGCAGGAAGTCCACCATGTGCAGGGTCGTGGAGCCGGCGTCGATGTAGACGAAGTCCTTGCGGGTCACAAGGCTGGCCGCCCGTCGCGCGATGGCGATCTTCTCTTCGGTGCAGCGGCTGCTCTTGGTCGGCATGTCTTCTTCCATCGCGGTGTAATTGCTGTCGATGGAGGTCGCGCCGCCGTAGACCTTGTAGAGCATGCCGCGCTTGTGGAGCGCGGTCAGGTCGCGCCGGATGGTGGATTCCGATGTGCAGAGCGCCCGGGTGAGCTCGGGGACTGTCACAGCCTGTTTCTCTTTGAGGATGCGCAGGATGGTCGCATATCGTTCTTCCGTAAGCATGGCTTTCACCCTTTCTGTATTTTCATAATATCATCAAAGTCAATCAAAGTCAATCACAACCAGCAAACAATATGAAAGAATACGAAGAAAGGCGTGCGAAGGCTGGGCGGCTTTCACGAATGAGCAATACGAAAAGATTTTTGTAACAGATGGAAGCTTTTTCACGATAATTTCATGGATGAGCGTATACTTTTTCGCTATAATAAAACTATATAGGAAGAAAACCAATTGGAAAGTAGGAGAATTGTATGAGTGATATCCACAGCCTGCCCGGCGTGACGGAGGCGAAGGCAAAATCTGTCATCCGCCAGCACCGCAAGGCTTCGTTCTATGTCAAGAAGTACCTGATGATCTTTGTCGGTGCGCTGATCGCGGCAATCGGCCTCGAGCTTTTCCTGATCCCGAACAATGTCATCGACGGTGGTGTCGTCGGTATCTCGATCATGATGTCATCGATCACGGGACTGTCGCTCGGCGTCTTCCTCGTGCTCTTGAACATCCCGTTCCTCTATCTCGGGTACAAGCAGATCGGCAAGAACTTCGCGATTGCGACGACGATTGCCATCTGCATCCTGTCGGTCTGGTCGGCGGTATTTGCGCCGCTGCCGAAGGTCACGGATGACCCGTTCCTCGCAGCGATCTTCGGCGGCATCATCGACGGTCTCGGCGTCGGCCTGATCATCCGCGCGGGCGGCTCGCTCGACGGCACGGAGATCGTCGCCATCATCATGGACCGCAAGTCGGTCTTCTCGGTCGGCGAGGTCGTCATGTTCATCAACCTCTTCATCCTGTCGAGTGCGGGCCTTCTCTACGGCTGGGACAAGGCGATGTACTCGCTCGTCGCGTACTTCGTCATCTCGAAGATGATCGACGTCGTCATCAAGGGCCTCGACGAGTCGTACGCCGTCATGATCGTCACGAATGAGCACGATGAGATCACGTCGGCCCTCAACGACCGCCTGGGTCGCGGCGTCACGCTGCTGCACGGTCAGGGCGGCTACACCGGCGAGCCGAAAGAAGTCCTCTACTGCGTCGTCACGCGCCTCGAGGTCGACAAGCTCAAGGAAATCGTACTCGAGAAAGACGAGAACGCCTTCGTCACCATCAACGCCGTCCACGACATCGTCGGCGGGCGCTTCAAGAAGAAGGCAATCCATTGAGATTGGCGGGCTAAGGGGAACTGGCAAGGGGAGGCGGCTCGTGGCCGAGACACTGCCGACGCTTCACTCGGCAATGGCCTAAAAATTTTTTCAGGCATTTAATCAAGCCTTGCCGGGAATCTAAACGCGCTTCGCTTGGACGACGATTCACGGCAAGGACAGCTTGTAGCCTGAAAAAATTTTCTTGACGGCCATCGCCAAAGCTCCGCTTACGTCAGCGCCTCGGCCACAGCCTTTGGCTTCGTTTCTCTTGGACATTTTCTTGACGGCCATTGCCAAAGCTTCGCTTACGTCAGCGCCCCGGCCACGGCCTTTGGCTTCGTTTCTCTCGGACATTTTCTTGACGGCCATCGCAAATGCTCCATTTACGGCAGTGGCCTCGCTCGGGTCTTGGGCCCCGTTGCTCTCGAACATTCCTTTTGAGCGCATCTATTGAATCACCTACCATGGCCGAGGGAATATTTCTATCTAGTAAGGCAAGGTGAAACTTCATCCTGTCTTGGGTGGGGCAAGTAACAATCCAAGGGCCGCCCCCGAGGCAGGCACTTGTGGCGTGGCATGCCGGGAGGGGCGGGGACAGGAGCGGAGTGTTCGCAGCTGGCGTCAAGAAAGATTTTTCAGCCCACACTACTTCCCTTGAAAAGAACGATCGTTCAAGCGCAGCGCGTTTTCGTTCCTTTTCAAGGCTATATTAAAGGCTGAAAAATCTTTTAGCCAGCTGCGCTACGGAGCGTTGGCCCTGCCCCTCCCGGCCGCACCAGCCCTGCTTCCAACCTTCTATGTCAACCCATCCCATCCATCACCAACAACTAAAGGAGGTATTCCCATGCGAAACATCATCACTCGCTCGTGCATCGCCATGCTGCTCCTGCTCATCCTTGCGGTCCCGGCTCTGGCCGCGGAGCGGCAGCCGCAGCGCATCGCGCAGTTCCCGCTTGTCATCGAGAGCTGGCAACAGCCGGACGCTTCGGTGCAGGACCAGCTGGAGCGGAAGATCGACCGCGCGCTGCACGTGCCGCTCAACGCGACGCTCAAGGCCGTCACCTACATCCCTGAGAAGGACTGCCTCGCCGCCTGGGACGAGGTAGAGGGGGATATGACTGGCAAGGTCCGCATCAAGGACATGGCAAAGCCTATTGCCGAGAAGCTCCAGGCTGACCTCGTCGTCATCCCTGTCGTCGCGGCGTATGAGCAGTACACGACGATGAGCTGGTACTGGGACCGCGGCATGATCCTGCACAGCCGTGCAGAGGTCCAGCTCATCGTCTACGATCGCGCGCAGGACAAGCTCGTCCACAAGAAGGCCTCTGACTTCTTCGATGACGAGTACTCATCTTCGGGTACGGCTTCGTACCTCGCGCTGAATTGCATGGACCGCGTCATCCGCGACGCTGACCTGCACGGTTTCCTCTGGCCGCTGGACAGGGGTTCAGCCGCTGCGGACAGCGCGAAAAAAACGGCGGCCAAGTCCTGATTTTTTCGCGATCTTAGCTTGACAAGTTACATGGTTACAACTATAATGTAAACATATTAATCAAGTATGTTTACAAGCAACAAGCTTTTTTGAAAGGGGCCGGTTTTCATGAGTGAAGAGAGAAAGTATCATTTTGAGACGCTGCAGCTGCACGTTGGCCAGGAGCAGGCTGATCCTGCTACGGATGCGCGCGCTGTGCCGATTTACCAGACGACGTCGTTCGTCTTCCACAATGCACAGCATGCAGCGGATCGCTTCGCACTCAAGGATGCCGGCAACGTCTACGGCCGCCTGACGAACCCGACGGAGGATGTATTCTCCAAGCGCATCGCGGCACTCGAGGGCGGCGTCGCAGCTGTCTCCGTCGCTTCTGGCGCTGCGGCTGTCACGTATGCACTCGAGGCACTCGTACACCACGGCCAGCACATCGTCGCGGCTACGACGATCTACGGCGGCACCTACAACCTCTTTGAGCACACCTTCCCGAACTACGGCATCGAGACGACGTTCGTCGACCCGACGAAAGGCGTCGAGGTCTTCGAGGAGGCTATCAAGGAGAACACGCGCGTCGTCTACATCGAGTCCATCGGCAATCCGAATGCCAACCTCATCGACATCCAGGCTGTCGCTGACATCGCGCACAAGCACAACATCCCGCTCGTCGTCGACAGCACGTTCGCGACGCCGTATCAGCTGCGCCCGTTCGAGTATGGCGCGGACATCGTCGTCCACTCGGCTACGAAGTTCATCGGCGGCCACGGCACGACGCTCGGCGGCGTCATCGTCGACGGCGGCAAGTTCGACTGGATTGCCTCGGGCAAGTTCCCGCAGTTCGTCGAGCCGAACCCGAGCTACCATGGCATCAGCTTTGCCAAAGATGTCGGCGCGGCAGCTTTTGCGACGTACATCCGCACGCTGATCCTGCGCGATGAGGGCGCGACGCTCTCGCCGTTCAATGCCTTCCTGCTGCTGCAGGGCACGGAGACGCTGTCGTTGCGCGTCGAGCGCCACGTCGAGAATGCGCTCAAGGTCGTCGACTACCTTGCCAAGAACCCGCATGTCGCGAAAGTCAATCATCCGGCTCTCCCGGATCATCCGGATCATGAGCTCTACAAGAAGTACTTCCCGAACGGCGGCATCTCGATTTTCACGTTTGAGATCAAGGGCGGCGCTGAGGCGGCCAAGAAGTTCATCGACCATCTGCAGGTCTTCAGCCTGCTGGCCAATGTCGCCGACGTCAAGTCGCTCGTCATCCATCCGGCTTCGACGACGCACTCCCAGATGAACGAGCAGGAGCTCGCTGCGTCTGGCATCACGCCGTCGACGATTCGCCTGTCCATCGGCACGGAGCACATCGATGATATCATTTACGATCTCGACCAGGCCTTCGAGGCTCTTGATTGATCGTTTGATATACTTTTCTCTACCCAATGGGGCTGCGGAGCTTCTCCGCAGCTCCTCTTTTTTTGACAAAATCTCTCCTTCGTGCCATCATAGGGGATGACGGTACGCATCAATGGGGATGCGACTGTACAAAGGAGGAAAACAATGAATAACTACGAGAAGTACCGGCAGGTACGAAAAGAGGCGGCGGGGACGGCCCTGCTGCTGCTGATTCTCATCGGGGCGTGGATCGCCGCCGGCTTTGGTCTAGCGGGGATTCCGGTGGAGTTCTTCCACCTGCCTCTCTGGGTCTGGACCGCGACCATCGGCATCTGGCTCTTTGCCATCATCGGCGTCAAGATCTTAACGGCGACCGTATTTGTGGACATGAGCCTTGACGATTCGGAAGAGGAGGTCCGCCATGACAAGTGAGGGAAATCTTTCCGCCCTACTGCCGCTGCTCGTTTTTATGGGCTTCATGGTGGCAATCGGCTTCTGGGTGCGCCGGCAGAATGCCGGCAAAAACTTCGTGCAGACGTATTTCATCGGCAATCACGACCTCGGCGGCTTTGTGCTCGCGATGACGACGGTGGCGACGTACAGTTCCGTCAGCTCGTTCGTCGGCGGGCCGGGCATGGCCTGGCAGATCGGTTTCGGCTGGGTCTACATGGCGGTCGTGCAGGTCACGGCCATCTTCCTCGTGCTCGGCATCTTCGGCAAGCGCGTGGCCATGCTCTCGCGCCGCTTCGACGCGGTCACGGTCGTCGACATCATCCGCGAGCGCTTCCAGTCGGACGGACTGGCGACGCTCGCGGCCTTCATCATCGTGCTGTTCTTCTGCGGCACGATGACGGCGCAGTTCGTCGGCGGCGCGAAGCTCTTCGCGACGGTCACGGGCTACAGCTATGAGATGGGCCTCTTGCTCTTCGGCCTCGTTGTCGTGCTATACACGAGCATCGGCGGCTTCCGCGCGGTGGCCATCACGGACACGTGCTGCGCCGTCATGATGATGATCGGCATTGCGCTCCTGCTCTACTACGTGCTCGAGGCGGGCGGCGGCTATGCGGCCATCATGGAGAACATCCATGCGAACCATCCGGAGATGCTCGAGCCGCTCTCGGGCGGCCACATGCCGGTGGGACTCTACCTGACGCAGTGGATCCTCGTCGGCATCTGCACGATCGCCCTGCCGCAGTCCGTCGTGCGCGGCATCAGCTACAAGGATACGAAGAGCCTGCACAGAGCCATGCTCATCGGCACGGTCGTCGTCGGCTTCATGAATATCGGCATCAACTTCACGGGCATCCTCGCGCACGGCGTGCTGACAGGACCGCTTGAGAGCTACGGCGGCGTCGACTACATCATCCCGAAGACGATCGTCACGGCTCTGCCGCCGGCACTCGTCGGCCTCGCCATCATCGGGCCCCTTGCGGCATCAATCTCGACGATCTCAGGCCTTTTGATCGTCGCTTCGTCGGCAATCGTCAAGGATGTCTACCTGCACCACGCGGAGAAGCATGGCCGCACCGTCACGGGCCGCCAGCTGCGCCGCCTCTCGACCGTGGCGACGGCCGTCATCGGCGTCATCGTCTTCTGCATTGCCATGACGCCGCCGAGCCTCATCTGGCTCATCAATATGTTCGCCTTCGGCGGCCTTGAGACGGCTTTCTTCTGGACGCTTCTCCTCGGGCTCTTCTGGCGGCGGGCCAACAAGCTCGGCGCCATTCTCTCGATGGGCGGCGGCACGATTGCCTACTGCCTGACGCAGGGCCTCGGCTTCAAGTTCATGGGGCTTCACCAGATCACCATCGGCATCACCGTCTCGCTCGCCTTCTTCCTGCTCGGCGCCTACCTCGGCAAGCCGCAGGAGGAGAGAGTGCTCAGGGTCTTTTTCCCCGAGAGCCATAAGCCCAATCCGGAGGTTTTGGTCACGGCAAAAGAACCTTGTCCTCTCGGGGAGGGCAAAAATACTTGAAGGAGTGACAGGATTTCGCGGGGATGGTGGAGAATACTATATAGAATCCGTTATGGAAAAATGTTTGGAAAGAATAATCTGTATCCATGAGATGCAGGCCGCAGTTATGTGAGGGCGTTCTGGCTGACTCCGTACTGACAGGCAGGAAGGATCTTTGGATGAAGCTGTTTTACTCACTGAAACGAAAAGTTTTGGCGGTGTGCTTGGCTGGCATGATCCTGATGGCTCTCTGTGTGGGAGGCATCAGCCTCTGGACCATCTCCCACCTGACTTACGACTATGAAATCCAGAATATGAACCACCTCGTCGACACGACGGCGACAATCATCGACGATGAGCTCCTGCGTTCCGAGAATATCGTCAATTATACGGCCAATGCCATCTCACGGAAGGTCGACGATCCTGCGCAGCTGCGCGACCTCTCCTTCCGGCAGCGTCTGGCACAGTCGGTCGACCACGACTTCCAGGATGCCAGTACGAATCTCCACATCATCTGCTCGTACTATCTCTACTATCCATCCGAGAATATCTCGGCGCTCTGGAAGGCTTCCAATGGCCGCGACTCGACATTCTACGATGTCCTGGTCAAGCAGCAGGAGGAACTTGGCCACACGGCTCCGCGCCATGTGCTCGCCTTTGCCTATCTGATGGATCAGGGCGGGGCCGCTTGGACGCAGCCGTACTATTCTCCTTACTTGAATCGCTACATCATCTCGTACCTCCGCCCCATCTACAAGGACGGCGTCATGGTCGCGATTGTCGGCATCGACATAGACTTCCAGGCCTTCATCGATAGGCTCTACGCCAACCCGCCGAAGGGCGAGCACGGCATGATCATGCTGTGCGATGCCACGGGCTCGATGGAGTATTCGCCGGAGGCACCTCTTGGTACTCCTGTGGCCGAGAAGGGCATCCGGCTCGTCGATTCGCCCGACACGGTGGCCGAAGCGGGACGGACGGATGATGAGATGCTGCGGTACAGCTGGGATGGCCAGGAGAGCATTGCGGGCATCAGGGCCCTGCGCAATCGCATGAACATCATCGACCTGCGCCAGAAGCCGCAGATCTACAGTCGCACGCACCGGGCCATGATGCAGATGGGCATGGGCCTCATCGCCGTCTGCATCATGGCTTCGCTGCTGCCGCTCTACCTCATCACGTATCTGTCCAAGCGCCTGCAGCTCGTCATCGAAGCGGCGAAGGAAGTCGGCGAGGGCAACTACGATATCAAGCTGCATGATACGCAGCCCGATGACATCGGTGAGCTCAGCCGCAATTTCCAGGCCATGGTGGAGAAGGTTGCGGCCTCGCAGGGCAATCTCACTTACATGTCGCAGCACGATGTGCTGACGGGCCTGCTCAACCGCATGGGCCTCGACAAGGAGATTGCAGACTGGCTTAAGGAGCATCCTGCCTCGCATGGCGCGCTCGTCAGCCTCGATCTCGACGGCTTCAAGTTCATCAATGACCTGCACGGACACATGGCTGGCGACGAGGCTCTGCGCACTTTGGCGCGGGATCTTGTCGAGAACTTCGGCCACGAGCAGATCATCGGCCGCAATGGCGGCGATGAGTTCGTCGTCTTCATGAAGGACACGGAGCCAGAGGCGGCACAGGCCGCCATCAAGGCATTCTCCAACAAGAGGAAGACGTTCACGTATGACGGGGAGACGCATTCGTTCTCCGTCTCTATCGGCTATACGTTCTATCACGGTGATGGCACGCCGCTCTCGAAGCTCTTCCACGAGTCGGATACGGCGCTCTACGCCGTCAAGCTGCGCGGCCGCAACCATTACCGCATCTACGAGCCCTCGATGGAGAGCCTGAACCGCACGTCGCTCGGCTTCAATCTCGAGACAATCACGAAGAACCTGCCGACGGCACTGCTCGTCTCGGAGGCGAAGCCGGACGGCAAGATCCTCTTCGTCAACAAGACGATGGTCGAGATGCTCGAATGTCGCAATATCCGCGAGTTCATGGAGTTCACTCAGGAGTACGCGCCGAATGTCGTCTGCCCCTGTGACCGGGAGCGCATGACGAAAATGGTCTGGGAGCAGACCGTCCGCGAGCCGGACCGCCCGCACTGCATGACGTATTGCGTCCATACGGTGAAGGGGCGCGACAAGCAGGTCTTCGCCATCTGGCGCCAGGCCGACAATGTCAACTACGGCAAGGTCTTCTATGCGACGCTGATCGATGGGCATTTCATGTATGAGGAACTGGCAAGCTCCGATGGCTCCGCCGAGGGGTGTACGTCTAACCGTGATAGCTGAACTTGCATATAAAAAGCCTCTGGCTCCTCGTTGAGGAAGCCAGAGGCTTTTTGGCATGTGGAGATGGTCAGGCGACGAGCACGAGCTCTGTGAGGAAGACGACGAGGCAGCAGGCCGAGGCGACCTTGAAGAGGCTCGCGCCGTACCAGGCGAGGCCGATGCCGAAAACGAGGGCCAGCGCGCCGCTCACGGGCGTCTGCGTGGCCTCGGTGATGGCCGGGAAGGTCATGACGGCCAGCGTCACGTAGGGCACGTAGAAGAGGAAGGAGCGCAGGAAGCCGTTTTTGATCTGTCCGCGGATGAGCGTCAGCGGCACGATGCGTATTGCGAGCGTCACGGCACTCATCAAGAGCAGATAGATGTAGATGTCATGCTGCATGGCGGTCATCTCCTTCCTGGGAGCCGTCTTGTCCCTGTGGTTCGCGGATGGGGAAGAGTGCGGCGCCGATGCCCGCGATCAGGACAGTCAGGATGATCGTGCGCGTGCCGGAGGAACATGAGGCAATCCCCGGAAGGATGGAGGCGAGGTAACTGAGCGCGAAGCTCGCGAGCACGAGGCCGCCGACGATGTGGTTCTTCTTGGCCGGCGGGATGATGACCCAGAGGAACATGCCGTAGAGCGCGACGGAGAGGGCGCTGACGACGGCAGGCGGCAGGATGTTGCCTGCGACGACGCCGAGCGACGTGCCGACGGCCCAGCCCGGCAGTGCGAGCGCCATGGCCCCGTAGTTGTAGTAGGGGTTCAGCGGGCCCTTGCGCGCGATCGTGATACCGAAGATCTCGTCGGTCACGTCGAAACCGACGAAGATGCGATGCCAGATCGAGGTGCCCGGCTGGAACTTCTGCGAGAGGGCGCAGCTCATGAGCATGTAGCGCGCGTTGGCGACGAGCGTGATGAGGACGATCTCGAGGTAGGGCGCGTCCGCCTCGATGACCGTGAAGCCCGCGTACTCGCCGGCCGAGGCATTGTTGAAGAAGCTCGCGAGGAAGCCCTGCAGCGGGTCGAGCCCTGCATTGCGGGCGGCGATGCCGAGCGTGAACGAGACGACGAAGTAGCCGAGCGCAATCGGCATGCCGTCGTGGACGCCCTCGAGGAAGACCTCGCGCCTGGTCTTCGCGAGCGCTGATTCAAATGATTCCGTCATGTCCGTAGAGAAAACCCCTTTCTGTCGCATTTTCTCGATTCCTGCGTGGTGTTCTTATTATTTTATGACGGAACGGCGCCGCTGTAAAGGCATGCGCGCGAAAAAGCCGCTGCTCCAGTTAAGAGGAGTGGCGGCTTTTTGGTGACGCGTGTTTTATTTATCCGAAGAAGGCTGTGCGGCCTTCTTGTGGCGGTTCATGTACTTGTTCGTCTCAGCGACGATGACGCCGGAGAGGGCAATCAATGCGATGAGGTTCGGGATGGCCATGAGGCCGTTGACGATATCGGCGAGGATCCAGATGGCCTCGAGCTTCAGGAAAGCACCCGAAGCGATCAGCGCGATGAAGATCAGGCGGTACGGCAGGACGCCCTTGTTGCCGAAGAGGTAGATGCAGGCGCGCTCGCCGTAGTAGTTCCAGCCGAGGATCGTCGTGAAGGCGAAGAGCACGAGGGCAATCGTCAGGAGCTGGCTGCCGAAGAAGCCGTAAGCACTGGCGAAGGCAGCGCTCGTCATGGCAGCGCCGGCGGTATCACCCTGCCAGACACCCGTGATGACGAGGGCGAGGCCCGTCATGGAGCAGATGATGATCGTGTCGATGAAGGTACCCGTCATGGAGATCAGGCCCTGTTCAGCCGGCCACTTCGTCTTGGCGGCAGCGGCGGCAATCGGCGCCGAGCCGAGGCCGGACTCGTTGGAGAAGACGCCGCGCGCGACGCCGTTCTGCATGGCCATCATGACGGTCGAGCCGGCGAAGCCGCCGGCAGCGGCGGCGCCCGTGAAGGCATCGTTGATGATCATGGCGACAGCAGCCGGGACCTGATCGAGGTTGAGGATGATGAGGCCGAGGCTGATGGCGACGTACGTCAGGGCCATGAACGGCACGATGCCGGAGGCGACCTTGGCGATGCTCTGCAGGCCGCCGAGCGTGATGGCGGCGATGAAGACGGTCAGGATGACGTCTGTCGCGATCTTCGGGAAGCCGAAGGAGATCTGCATGCTGTCGACGATGGCGTTGACCT
This sequence comes from Mitsuokella sp. UBA4253, assembly GCF_002395285.1. Classification (NCBI taxonomy): domain Bacteria; kingdom Bacillati; phylum Bacillota; class Negativicutes; order Selenomonadales; family Selenomonadaceae; genus Mitsuokella; species Mitsuokella sp. UBA4253. The sequence goes on from NZ_DGWR01000011.1 coordinate 72,679, forward strand.
GCGGGAAGGTGCCGATGCCGAAGTAGGCGACGCCGATGCAGGCGAGCGCGAAGAACGTCGCGAGCGGCTTCCACTTTTCGCCCATGCCGTTGCGGATGTAGAACATCGGGCCGCCGGCAATCTCGCCCTTCTCGTCGATGGAGCGGAACTTGACGGCCAGGAGGCCTTCCGAGTACTTCGTGGCCATGCCGAAGAAGGCAGCGACCCACATCCAGAAGATGGCGCCAGGGCCGCCGACCTTGACAGCCGTGGCGACGCCGACGATGTTGCCCGTGCCGACCGTGGCGGCGAGGGCGACGCAGAGCGCCTTGAAGCTTGAGACATCACCGCGGCCGTTGTTCTGGGCCTTGAAGATCAGCTTGAGTGCTTTCGGCAGGCGGAAGACCTGCAGGAGCTTCAGGCGGATGGTCAGATAGATGCCCGTGCCGACGAGCAGCGTGATGAGCGGCGGACCCCACATGAAGGAGTCGATGGCATTGAGTATGGGGATGAATGATTCCATAATAGCCTCCTAGTCGTTTTGTGTCCTTGATATGTGTACAGTTGTATGTAACAGACTCTATAATACCATAGAAAAGGACATTTGTCTCGTATTTTCAAGAAAAAATATATAGAACGAGGAAAAAATTTCAATTAAAATGCGGCCAGGAACCTTCTCACTTCAGTCAGGAGAGGAATGGCCGCAACGGTAGTCACTTGGAATACTGATTCTGGATGTATTTTGCGACTACTTCCTTGCTCATGTTGCCAAGTGTGCTCATATAGTAGCTGCGTGACCAGATATGACCGCCCCATAATTTATCGTGCTTGATCTCGGGATGTTTTTTGA
>NZ_DGWR01000006.1:0-75432 GCF_002395285.1 Mitsuokella sp. UBA4253
GCAGAGATCATCGGGATTGAATTCCGCATCGCGGACCGCTTCTACCCGAGTTCCAAGACCTGCCACGCCTGCGGGCATGTGCATAGCGGCCTGAAACTCAAAGACCGCACTTACGTCTGTCCTGCATGCGGCTACAAGGAAGACCGCGATTTGAATGCAGCGCTGAATCTGCGCGATACGAAGGACTATCGCATCGCCTGATTCACGCTCGCGCATTTCATAAATGTACCGATGGCTAGTCGGAAACAGGCCGTTGCCCTGCCGCGCAGGGAATATGGCCGACGCCTTTGGAGTGTACAAGAACTTGTGAGTAGTCTCAGGCTTGCCTGGACAAAAGCATACACGATGAAAAAGGAATATTTCTAGGCATAGATAATTTCTATGTTATTCTATGTTTTTAGTAGCAGGTATTTCAGTGAAAGCTGGTTTCATCAGTCTTGGCTGTTCCAAGAATCTCGTTGACACGGAGGTCATGCTCGGCATCCTCCAGCAGCACGGCATTGAGCTCACGGCCAACCCGGCCGAGGCCGACATCCTGATCGTCAACACCTGCGCCTTCATCCAGTCGGCCAAGGAGGAGTCGATCACGACCATCCTCAACATGGCCGAGTACAAGGAGAGCGGCCGCTGCCGCAGCCTGATCGTCGCGGGCTGCCTCGGCCAGCGCTACAAGCAGGAGCTCTTAGACGAGATTCCCGAGGCCGACGCCATCATCGGCACGGGCGCCTGGGGCCGCATCATGGAGGCCGTCGAGGAGACGCTCAAGGGCCATCGCCTTGTCATTGCCGGCAAGGACGAAGCGCTCTACGACGAGCACACGCCGCGCATCACGACGACGCCTTCGTACACGGCTTACGTCAAGATTGCGGAGGGCTGCAACAACCGCTGCGCCTTCTGCGCCATCCCGTACATCCGCGGCGACTACCGCAGCCGCCGCATCGAGGACATCTGCGATGAGATCCGCCACCTGACGGAGAACGGCGTGCGCGAAGTCGTGCTGATCGCCCAGGACTCGACGGAGTACGGCCGCGACCTCTACGGCCAGCCGAAGCTCGCAAAGCTCCTGCGCGAGATCGTCAAGGTGCCGAAGCTCAAGTGGGTGCGCACGCTCTACAGCTACCCGAAGTACTTCAGCGACGAGCTCATCGAGACGATCGCCAGCGAGCCGAAGATCTGCAAGTACGTCGACCTGCCGCTGCAGCACGCGCATGATGCCGTGCTGCGCAGCATGCGCCGTCCTGACACGCAGGAGGAGATGCGCGCGCTCATCCACAAGCTGCGCGAGCGCATCCCCGGCGTGACGATCCGCTCGACCTTCATCGTCGGCTTCCCGGGCGAGACGGATGCCCAGTATCAGACCTTGCGCAACTTCCTCGAGGAGATGCGCCTCGACAAGGTCGGCGTCTTCACGTACTCGCGCGAAGAGGGGACGCCGGCCTACGATATGCCGAACCAGGTGCCGGAGGAGATCATGCAGGAGCGCTATCACGACCTCATGAGCCTGCAGTGCAAGATCTCCGAGGAGATCAACCAGTCGCTTGAAGGCAAGGAACTCGATGTCCTCATCGAGGGTCGCGACGAGGAGCAGCCGAACATCTCGGTCGGCCGCTCCTACCGCGAGGCGCCCGAGGTCGATGGCCAGGTCTACGTCGAGAACGATGCGGACAGCAAGCCGGGCGACATCGTGCGCGTGCGCGTCCTGCAGGGCTTCACTTACGACGTCGTCGGCGAGCGCATTGACGGCGCAGAGACGGGGAAGAAGGCAGCGGAATGAGCAAGAAGCTTCTTGAAGAAAGCGTAGGAAAGGAACTCCTCGCGCAGGGGCTCACGATTGCCTGCGCCGAGTCGTGTACGGGCGGCCTCTTGACGAGCCGCCTGACAGATATCGCCGGCAGCTCGGCCTACGTCATGGGCTCGGTTGTCTCGTACACGAACCGCATCAAGGAATCGCTCGTCGGCGTGCGTCACGAGACGCTGCTTTCGCACGGGGCAGTCTCAGAGGAGACGGCGCGCGAGATGGCAGAGGGCATCGCGCGCGCCATCGGGACGGATATCGGCGTCGGCATCACTGGCATCGCCGGCCCGGGCGGCGGCACGAAGCAGAAACCCGTCGGACTCGTTTTCATCGCCGTTTCAGGTCCGAGGGGTACGATGGTCAAAGAAAATCACTTCAGCGGCGCGCGCACGGAGATCAAGCGCCAGACGACCGACACGGCCCTCGAGATGACCCGCGCGTATCTTGAACAGCTGAAACAGGAACAAGCCTGACAAGAAGAGAGGAAGAGATACTATGCGTTTCCATTCTTATATGGCAGCGGCGGCACTCGGTGCATCGCTGCTCCTGATGCCGGCTATGCCGGCCTTTGCCGCAGAGCAGGCACCGGCGGCAGCCTCGCAGGCAGCCGAAGCCGCGCTGCCCTACACTTACACGAGCCAGCAGTACGGCTACACGATACAGTGTCCGCAGAAGCCGGTCGGCGTCATTCCGGCCAGCGCGCTCTACGAGGACAGGAAGGGCGATGTCCTTATCTTCGACAACGACGGCTACAACATCAAGTACGCCTGGATTGTGCTGACGGACGCCTTTGACAACAAGAGCGTGCCAGATCTCAACAAGCTCAAGGAAGCAGATGCCGAGAAACTGCTCTCGGGGATCATGGGCAGCAACGGCTACGAGGGCATCATGCTCGTCAATCTCAACGCGAAGAACAAGGCCATCTACGCCGTGACGGCCAAGGAAATCGAGATCGACGAGAACGGTGACGGCCAGATTGACGGCGTGGCCAAGGCCGATACGCAGATGGCCGTCGCTTTCTTCCGCACGGAGAAGGGCAATCGCTACGGCGTTGAGCTCATCGACAACCCGGACCTGCGCGAATCGTCGCTCGCCGCTTTCCAGAAGGGCATCACGACTCTGAAGGATGTCGACGGCAAGCAGCTCATGAGCAGCAAGGACAAGAAAGTCAAGAACGTCAAGAAAGATAAGAAAGACAAGAAGAACAAGAAGTAAGGCAAAAGGGCTGCCGCACGGAAGAGTCGTGCGGCAGCCCTTTTGCTTGTACGGTCCATGGCTTGCATGGTGACGCAGGCATCAAAAAAGCCAGCCCTTGCGGACTGGCTCTGCATTCATATGGCAGGGGTAGCTGGACTCGAACCAACGCATGCGGGATTCAGAGACCCGTGCCTTACCAACTTGGCGATACCCCTGTGTCTTTCGACATTTATATATTATACGGATGAATACGGCATCTGTCAACCCATATCTTTTATTTTTTTTCAGGCATATCTATTGCATTTTCATAGCTGCATTGTTATAATTTACTTAACGAATGAACAATTGCTCATATGTTGGTAAATAGGAGGCCGAATATGAATCAAAGGCAAAAGACAAATCTCATCCGTATCATTACCGCGACACTACTCATGGTGCTGCTGGCATATCTGCCGCTTTCGGGCACGACGCGTTTTTTCGCATATCTCGTGCCGTATCTGATTGTCGGCTATGATATCCTCATCAAAGCGGGCAAGGGCATTTGGCGCCGTCAGCCCTTTGACGAATGCCTGCTCATGGCTGTCGCAACCATTGGTGCCATGGCTCTGGCTGTCTATGAGGACGGAGATTATACTGAGGGCATCGCCGTCATGCTGTTTTATCAGGTCGGCGAATGGTTCCAGTCCTATGCCGTCGGGCGCAGCCGCCGCAATATTTCCGACCTCATGGATATCCGACCAGATTATGCAAACCTCATGCAGGCAGACGGCAGAATGAAAAAAGTCCGGCCGGATGATGTCAGCATTGGTTCGGTTATCCTGGTCAAGCCGGGCGAAAAAGTGCCAATCGATGGCGTGATTACAGAGGGACACTCGAGCCTCAATACGGTGGCGCTTACCGGTGAGAGCCTGCCGCGCAGTGTGAAGCAGGGGGACGCAGTCATCAGCGGCTGCATCAATACCAGCGGTTTGCTGCATATCCGCACGACAAAGGCATTTGCCGAATCGACGGCTTCGAAAATCCTGAAGCTCGTTGAAGAAGCGGGTTCACGCAAATCAAAGTCGGAGAACTTCATTGCTAAATTTGCGCGTGTCTATACGCCGATTGTCGTCTTTGCCGCTTTGGCGCTGGCCATCGTACCGCCGCTGGTACGCATTGTGGGCATGGGCATGGCACCGGAATGGGGCACTTGGATTTACCGCGCGCTGACGTTTCTCGTCATCAGCTGCCCGTGTGCTCTCGTCATCAGCATTCCGCTATCGTTCTTTGCAGGTATTGGCGGGGCGAGCCGCGAAGGCGTGCTCGTCAAGGGCTCAAATTACATGGAAACGCTGGCAGATGTCGATACGGTTGTCTTTGATAAGACAGGAACCCTGACCAAAGGTGTTTTTGAAGTTGCGACCATTCATCCGGAAACCATCAATCCGCAGGAGCTCCTGCACCTCGCGGCGCATGTCGAACGTTTTTCGACGCATCCGATTGCCGTATCGCTGCGCAATGCCTATAAGCATGAGGCCGATGACTGCAGGGTTGAGGATGTGGAGGAAATTGCCGGCCGCGGGGTACGCGCACATGTCAACGGCAGGGTCATCTGTGTCGGCAACGAGAAAATGATGCAGGATATCGGTGCGGCCTGGCATCCGTGCGAAAAGACCGGCACGATTGTCCATGTGGCTATCGATGGGGAATACGCCGGCCACATCGTAGTCTCGGATATCGTCAAGGAACATTCTGCCGAGGCCATCAAGGCTCTGCACAGGAATGGCGTCAGAAAAGCCATCATGCTGACCGGCGATGCGAAGCGCGTGGCAGACCAGGTCGCGGGCGAGCTCGGCCTCGATGCCGTCTACAGTGAGCTGCTGCCGCAGGATAAAGTGGCAAAAGTCGAAGAATTCCTGCGTGAGGAAGACAAGCATAAAAAACTGGCCTTTGTCGGTGACGGCATCAACGATGCCCCCGTGCTTTCCCGCGCGGATGTCGGCATTGCCATGGGAGCCATGGGGTCGGATGCCGCCATCGAAGCGGCGGATATCGTTTTGATGGACGATGACCCGCTGAAGATTTCTGTGGCGAAGTGCATTGCGAAAAAGACGCTGCGCATTGTGCATCAGAACATCGTCTTCTCCATCGGCGTCAAAGTCATTGTACTCGTGCTCGGTGCCATTGGCCTTGCGTCGATGTGGGCAGCGATTTTTGCCGACGTCGGCGTCATGATCATCGCCGTGCTCAACGCCATGCGCGCACTCTTTGCCGGCGGCCGTGCCCCGGTCATCCCCGCAGCTAAAAATGAAGGCAAAACGGCTGCTGAGTCCTTGGCTGACGATAAGGCAGCAGGGGCTGTATCTTCGCCGCAGGAAACGAGTGCAGTTCATTCGTATAAGATTGACGTGGACTGCGCGAACTGTGCGAATCTCATGGAAGGGGCCGCAAAAAAGACTGCGGGCGTCAGAAATGCCGTGGTCAATTTCATGATGCAGGAAATGAAAGTCGAGTTCCGCGACGGGGCTGACCCGCAACAGGTCATGCAGCAGGTGCGCACGAACTGTAAGAAAGTCGAAGACGACTGCGAAATTTACCTTTGAATTTTGAATATAAATATTCGGTTTCCTTACAAAAATCGGCCGTCCGTCAGGACAGCCGATTTTTTATTGGCAAATGCGTATTACGTTGCCGGTGCAGAAGAGAGATGTTCAAAAAATGGTGTGGTCTCGAGGTAAATCTCAAACGTGCGCGGCCACGGGAAGCTCATGTCGGCCTGCATGTCGTGGAGCTGCAGATAGATGGTGCCCGAGGGTGCAGCGACGGGGAAGGGCGCGCGGAAGGCGGCCGTGTTCTTGTAGACGAGCAGGTGGCGCGTCATCGAGGTGCGCAGCATGAGGTTGGCCCAGCGGTAGTTGTGGTCGAGGTCGAGGTCGGCTGTGTTGGTGTAGTCGGCCTTCTTGAGCGTGCCGTTGATGGTGTCGATGTCTTCCTTGAGGTAGAAGTAATCCTCGAGGATGCGGTTCTCGAGGAAGCGGACCTGCGCGGCGGCGAGGCCGATGGCTTCATCCTCGCTGCTCACTGTTTCCAGCGAGGAGCGGTAGAGGCAGGCCTGGGCAATCGCCGTGCCGAGGGCGTTGCTCGTCGTGTTCCAGCCCGCGTAGGCCAGCAGGCGGTTGACGGGGAAGGCGGCCGCGATGAGCTGTGGCAGGACTGTCTCATCGGCGTTGAAGTGCTTGCTGAGGTCGACGAGTGCTGTCGGCTGCCCCTTGGCGAGGTTGTCTTCGAGCAGGCGCACGCAGGCACCGCGGCTCCAGAGCGTGTCCTTGTCGGTGTCGTTCGTCGAGACGAGCAGCGTGAAGTCGGCCTCTTCCGGCGAGGCGGCGAGTGAGCCGCCCGTCAGGCGTATCTTCTCCTCGGTGCAGATGCCCGTCGAGACGGCCATGTAGGGCATGACGCGGTCGCGCGCGCCGGGGTCGTTGTAGGCGACGAAGATCTTCGGCGCATAACCAGTCTGCTCGTTGTGCCAAGCGGCGAGCAGCGACAGGGCAATCTCGTCGGCGCCGTGCGTCAGGAAGACCTGGCGGTCAGAGAGGCCGAGGCTCTTGATGTAGTCCAGGAGCGCGTACTTCTCGATGTTCGGGATGCCGTACTCCTCGCCGTCGTCCTGACCGAGCACGAGGCGCGCCAGCGTGCCCTCGTGCGTGAGGTCGATGAGCCGTTCGTTGAGTGTGGCGTTCTCCCGGAAGTGTGCGAGGTAGCGCTCCAGGCTTGCGGGCGGGATCTTCGCCTTGAGGGCGGCGAGCTTCGTTTCGTCGACGGGCAGCCCTGCAGCCTGTCGGCCGGCGAGGCGCGAGTAGGCCATGATGTCGCGCCGCTCGTCGTAGCCGTCGATCGTGTCCTGCGGCGTCAGTCGCGGCAGGATGCTGAAGGCGTAGATGGGCACGGCGGGATTGGCTTCGTGGAGCTCGCGCAGGAAGGCGAGGAACTCCTCGACCTCTGCAGGTGTGGCCTGCTTCTCGCGGGCCGTCAGCAGGCCGCCGTAGAGCAGCTGGTCGACGGAGAGGAAGACGGCGTTGGTCGTTCCCTTGGCCACTTCCTCGAGCAGCCAGCGGCGCATGGCCTTCGTGTCGCCGGGCTGCGAGTAGTAGTCCTGCAGCTCGTGTGGCGGCGTCACGACCTCCGTGCCGCCGATGCGGCCCGCGTCGATGACGAACTGGCGGCATGGCGGGCGGCCGTCGAGCGGCACGAGGATGACATGATGCGCCGTTGTTTCCTGCGGCGAGACAGGCGTGCCGGCCGGATGGCGCAGGGCCCGCAGATTCCAGAGACCGAGCGCGAGGAGCGGCACGAGCACGAGAATGAGGAGAGCGCGGCGCTTTCGATATCGTTCCAAAGAGATGTCCATCCTTTCTCTACAGATGTTTGATACACGTTAGTTAATTATACCATAAAGGTTCACGAAAGCGGCAAAGTATGGTAGAATGAATCTGTTTATAGGCTTTTTGATTTGGAGTGGAATATATGAGAATCATAACGGGGTCGGCGCGGGGCTGCCGCCTCAAGACGCCGAAGGGCCAGGCGACACGGCCGACGTCGGACCGGATCAAGGAGTCCCTGTTCAACATCCTCGGCCAGAAGGTGTACGGGCGCAAGGTGCTCGACATCTTTGCGGGCACAGGGAATCTCGGGCTCGAGGCGCTGTCGCGCGGCGCAGCGTCGGCCTGCTTCGTCGACCAGGCGACGGCGGCGCTGATCCGCGAGAATGCGGTGCACACGCGCCTGCAGGACAAGGCTGCCGTGCACGGCTGCGATGTCTTCGCGCAGCTCTCGCGCTTTGCGCAGGGCGGGGAGTCCTTTGACCTGATCTTCTGCGATCCGCCCTACCACAAGGGCCTCGCCTGGCGGGCACTGACGTTTTTCGACGAGAGCACGGTGCTCGCTCACGCCGGCATCCTCGTCGTCGAGCACGGCGCGGATGAGAACGATATGCCGGAGCTCTCGGAGCTTCGCTGTGTGCTGAACCGCCGCTACGGCCGCACGACGCAGCTGAGCTTCTTCCAGCGCAAAGCGTACCTGAAAGAGATAGAGGAGGCAGAGCAATGAGGCGAGCCGTTTGTTCAGGCAGTTTCGACCCCGTGACGAATGGCCACATCGATATCTTCGAGCGCGCCAGCACGATGTTTGACGAGATCATTATCTGCGTGTTCCACAATGTGAACAAGCAGGCGTTCTTCCCGGTCGAGGAGCGCGTGCGCTTCCTGCGCGAGGCGACCGCGCACATCGAGAATGTCAGGGTCGACTCGTTCTCGGGGCTCATCACGGACTACATGAAGGCGCATGAGGCACATGTCATCGTGCGCGGCGTCCGCTCCATCAAGGACCTCGAGTACGAGCAGAACGAAGCCTATATGATCCGCCATCTGGAGCCCGATATCGACACGGTCTTCCTCTTGACGCGGCCGGAGTATTCATTCGTGAGTTCCTCGGGGATCCGGGAGCTCATCCGTTTCCACGGTGATGTGCACGGCCTGGTACCACCCTGCGTGGAGCAGGCAATCCAGATTCTAGGACAAGAAAGGGAGTAAGCGGAATATGGGAGTACGCGAGACTTTAAATAAGATCGAGAACATGGTGGCCACGGCCAAGACCTTCCCGTTCACGGGCCACATCCTCATCAACGATAACGACCTCGTCCACTACGTCGAGGAACTGCGCAATGACCTGCCGAAGGAACTCGATAAGGCAGAGGTCATCATGAAGGAGCGCGACCAGATCATCGAGGACGCGCGGCGCGAAGCGGAGCACATCCGCACGGAGGCGGAGCGCCAGGCTGCAGCGATGGTGGAGAACAGCGAGATCGTCTTGAAGTCGAAGCAGCGCGGCAAGGAGATCCTGCAGGAGACACAGCAGAAGGAGACGGCGATGGTCCAGGCCGCAGAAGCGCAGGCGCGGGAGCTCCAGAACAATGTGGACGCCTACGCAAACCAGGTCTTCGAGCAGCTGATCGCGCATGTCTCGCGGACGTTTGACGGCGTCCAACAGGCGCAGAACGGCGTGCAGCAGGCCGCCGCAGGTGTCCAGCAGGTCACGCAGGGACTCCAGCAGGCATTGCAGGTCCTGCAGACGGCCAAGGCGGGGCTCAATCAGCCACAGCCGCCCCTTCCTGCACAGTCGGCACCGACGCAGGCCCAGACCGCGGCAGAGGAGAAGCCGGCAGAAGAATGAGTGCGTGAGAATGCATGCAAATGATGGCCTATGATGAAGATCATGGGCCTTTTTGATTCTTGACAGGAGGATGAGGAGCGCATGACGGATGCGGAGATCGTGGCGATGCTTCGCCGCTATAAAGACGGGCGTCTCTCGGAGCGGGAGGCCGTGGCATACTTGGAGAAGTCTTCGGTTGAGGAACTCGGTTTTGCGGAGGTCGACCATGCGCGCGAAACGCGCCAGGGCTTCCCGGAGGTCATCTACGGCGAGGGCAAGACGGGGGAGCAGGTGCTCGCCATCATGGAATCGCTCGCGAAGAGCAGTGCAGGCAGCGTCATGGCGACGCGCATGAGCGCGGAGAAGGCCGCCTTTGTGCAGGAAAGACTGCCGGAGGCTGAGTATGATGCGGTTTCACGTATCCTCTACATCGAGCGGCCTGCCAGACGCGACGCAGCGCACATGGTCCTCATCCTGTCGGCCGGCACGAGCGACATCCCCGTGGCGGAGGAAGCGCGCCTCACGGCGCACCTCTATGGCAACGTGGTCAAGGTGCACTACGACTGCGGCGTAGCGGGCATCCACCGGCTCTTCGCCCACAGGGCGGACATCGAGGCGTCCAACGTCATCATCGTTGTCGCCGGCATGGAAGGCGCGCTCACGAGCGTCGTCGGCGGACTGACGGACAAGCCGGTCATCGCCGTGCCGACGAGTGTCGGCTACGGCGCGGCCTTCCACGGCGTTACAGCACTCCTAGCAATGCTCAGCAGTTGTGCCGCGGGTGTCAGCGTCGTCAACATCGACAACGGCTTTGGCGCGGGCGTGCTCGCGAGCAGGATCAACCATCTGCGCTGAAAAGGCGGAGAAGATAGAGGAGATGCATTTATGAAAGCGATTTATCTCGACTGTTTTTCGGGCATCAGCGGCAACATGCTGCTCGGGGCCTTCCTGCAGGCAGGCGTGCCGGAGGCGTATCTTCGCGCAGAGCTCGCGAAACTGCCACTTGAGGGCAGCTATGTGATGAAGGTGGAGCCCGTCATGAAGAATGGCATCGCCGCCTGCTATGTCGATGTCAGGCTTCCCTATCATGATGGGGAACATGGGCACGAGCATCGCACGATGGCGGATATCCGCGCGCTGATTGAAGCATCCGCGCTGTCGGAGGCGGTCAAGGCGCGCAGCCTGGCCATCTTCCAGATGCTTGCGGAGGCGGAGGGCAAGGTGCACGCGCGCCCCGCCGACACGGTGGCGTTCCACGAGGTCGGCGCGGTCGACTCCATCCTCGACATCGTCGGCGCGGCCATCTGCCTCGACTACCTGGGCATCGAGTGCGTCTTCGCCTCAAAGGTCAACACGGGCTCGGGCTTCGTGCACTGCGCGCACGGCCTTATGCCAGTGCCCGCGCCAGCGGTGGCCGAGCTCCTGCTCGACTGGCCGAGCTATCATGCCGGCGCCGAGAAGGAGCTCACGACGCCGACGGGCGCGGCCTTCCTGCGCAGCCAGGCTGCCTTCTCGGAGAGCCTGCCGGAGGGTTTCCGCGCAGCTGGCGCCGCCTATGGTGCCGGTACCTGGGATCTTGCCATCCCCAATGTGCTGCGCCTCTATATCGGCCAGCTTGATGAGGCAGCGGAGAACGGGCAGGGGACGGATTTCCTGGTGCTCGAGACGAATATCGACGACATGAGCCCACAGGTCTACGGCTATCTCTACGAGCGCCTTTTCACGGTCGGTGCTCTCGACGTCTGGACGACGCCCATCGTCATGAAGAAGACGCGGCCGGCCGCGATGCTTTCTGTGCTCTGCCGCACGGGCTCGAAGGATGCGTGCGCCTCCGTCATCCTGCGCGAGACGACGAGCATCGGCCTGCGCGTCCGCAAGGTGGCGCAGCGCATCGAGGCGGAGCGCGAGACGGTGCACGTCGCGACGCCGTACGGCGAGGTCGCCTGCAAGCGAGCCTTCTGGCACGGGGCGCTCGTCAACAGCAAGCCGGAGTACGAGGACTGCTGCTTATTGGCGCGCCGCGCAGGTGTGCCGCTGAAGCAGGTGGAAGAGGCCGCGCGACTGGCCCTCGCCGCGCTTGCCTGCGATGGACTGCTAGAGAGTAAGAGCTGAAATGCGAAAAGAGCCCTTTACAACACGATGAAGATGTCGTATAATGAGTCCTGTTGAAATCAAGATATGTTGTAACAAGGTTCGCGTGTTACTGGTCATGCAGGCATCAGCGAAGAGCAGCAGATCCCGTTTTAGAGGAAGGGATTTTTGTAGTTGCTTTTTGCTGATGCCTTTTTTGTGCCTGCACGCGGCGGGAAAGGACGGTCTTATGAAAGACGAAATCTTCAGCGTACTGCAGCGCGTCGGCCGCAGCTTCATGCTGCCGGTCGCTGTGCTGCCGATTGCCGGTATCCTGCTCGGTATCGGCGCGTCGTTCACCAACCCGACGACGATCAAGACGTATGGTCTCGAAGCCATCTTTGGCGATGGCACGCTTCTCGGCGGTCTCCTGACCATCATGGCCAGCGCGGGCAGCACGATCTTCGGCAACCTGCCGATCATCTTCGCCGTCGGCGTCGCTATCGGCATGGCCAAGGCGGAGCGCGAGGTCGCGGCTCTCGCGGCCATGATCTCCTTCTTTGTCATGCACAGCGCCTGCAATGCCATGCTCAAGCTCAACGGCCAGATCCTTCCGGACGGCACCATTGCGCCGGGCGTGCTCGAGGGCACGATCGCGAGCTCCTGCGGCATCATGTCGTACCAGATGGGCGTCTTCGGCGGCATCATCGTCGGCATCGGCGTCGCGTACCTCCACAATAAGTTCCACAAGATCGTGCTGCCGAACGCGCTGTCGTTCTTCGGCGGCTCGCGCTTCGTGCCGATTATCTCGACAGTCGTCTACCTCTTCGTCGGCATCGGCCTCTACTTCGTCTGGCCGCTGGCACAGCAGGGCATCTTCGCGCTCGGCAGCCTCGTCACGGGCACGGGCTACGTCGGCACGCTGATCTTCGGTATCATCAAGCGCGCCCTGATCCCGTTCGGCCTGCACCACGTCTTCTACCTGCCGTTCTGGCAGACGGGCGTCGGCGGTTCGATGATGATTGACGGCCAGCTCGTCCAGGGCGGCCAGAACATCTTCTTCGCGCAGCTCGCCTCGCCGGATGTCGCGCACTTCAGCGCTGACGCGACGCGCTACTTCTCCGGTGAGTTCATCTTCATGATCTTCGGCCTGCCGGGTGCAGCGCTCGCCATGTACCGCTGTGCGAAGCCGTCGAAGAAGACGGCGGCCAAGGGCCTGCTGCTTTCCGCTGCCCTGACCTCGATGCTCACGGGTATCACGGAGCCGATCGAGTTCTCCTTCCTCTTCGTCGCACCGGCACTCTTCGGCGTTCAGGTTGTCCTCGCCGGCGCAGCCTACATGATCGCGCACATGCTCAACATCGCTGTCGGCCTGACGTTCTCGGGCGGCCTGCTCGACCTCTTCATCTTCGGCATCCTGCAGGGCGAGGCGAAGACGAGCTGGATGTACATCATCCCGGTCGGCATCATCTACTTCTTCCTCTATTACTTCATCTTCACTTGGATGATCAAGAAATTCGACTTCAAGACGCCGGGCCGTGAGGACGACGACGAGGAGACGAAGCTCTACACGAAGGCTGACTACCAGGCTAAGAAGGGCGCTGGTGCAGATGGCAGTTCGCAGCAGAGCGTCGAGGATGCCAAGAGCTCGATGATCGCGCGCGGCCTCGGCAGCAAGAAGAACATCACCTCGGTTGACTGCTGCGCGACGCGCCTGCGCTGCTCGGTGGCGGATTCCTCGCTCGTCAACGAGAAGATCCTCAAGGCGACGGGCGCTGTCGGCGTCATCAAGAAGGGAACGGGTGTCCAGGTCATCTACGGCCCGCAAGTTGCCGTCATCAAGGCCAACCTCGAGACGTACCTCGAGACGGCCCCCGATATCGAGCCGGAACTCGATGCCCCGGCAGAGGAGCCTCAGGCAGAAGAGGCCCCAAAGGCTGAAGAGAAAAAGGCTGCTGCACCGCAGGCTGCTGCGCATGCGCTCTGCACGCCTGTCGCCGGCGACGTCCACCCGATCGCTGAGGCGCCGGATGAGGCGTTCGCGAGCAAGATGATGGGCGACGGCTACTTCGTCTACCCAACGGAAGAAACGGTCTACGCGCCGTCCGACGGCGAAGTCGTCTTCGTCTTCGACACGAAGCACGCCATCGGCATGAAGGCCGCTGACGGCACGGAGTACCTGCTGCACATCGGCGTCGACACCGTCAATCTCGGCGGCAAGGGCTTCGAGGTCTTCGTCGAGAACGGCCAGAAGGTCAAGAAGGGCGACAAGCTCATGCACTTCGACGATGCGTTCATCAAGGCGAATGCCAAGTCGGATGCCTGCCTCGTCATCTTCACGGGCCTGCAGGAAGGCCAGTCCATCGAGATGGAGAAGACGGGCGCAGTCAAGGCACTTGACGAAGTCGCGAAGTTCTGAGCAGATCCTATCATTATAACCGTATAATCATCGTATAACCGTATAATCACCGTAAAAAATCTCCTTGTATGGCTATAGCATATGACCTCGGAAATGGGTTATAATGATAGCATCATATAAGGGGGTTTTTTATGTTTCGTGTCATAAAGCCTTTGAACAACAACGGGCTCTTGGCGCTGACGGAGGAAGGAAGGGAAGTTATCCTGCTCGGCAAGGGCATCGGCTTCGGGAAGAAGAGCGGCGAGCGGCTCGGGCTCCTGCCGCAGGCCAAGGTCTACCACCTCATCACCGATGGGGAAAGCAGCGCCTTGCAGCGCATCAACGGCATCGATGCGCATGCGGTCGAGTTCGCGGCGCGCGTGCTCGACGAGGCGCGCAAGTCATTCCCTGACATGGCCGATGACATCCTGCTGCCGATGGCGGACCACATCGCGATGGCGCTCGAGCGCTGCCGGCGCGGCATCCGCCTGCCCAATCCTCTGCAGCACGACATCATGGCGATGTTTCCCGACGAGTACCGCATCGCCGAGCAGGGTATCCGCGCAATCGAGCGGGAAGATGGCGTAGAGCTGCCGCCTGAGGAGGCGGGCTACCTCTCCCTGCACATCCATGCGGGCATCAGCGAGCAGAATGCGGGCGACAGCCTGACGAACATCCGGCTGGCCGCCGAGTGCATCGCGGAACTTGAAGCAGAGCTCGGGCTGACGCTGCGGCGCACAGAGCTCAAGTACACGCGCCTCGTTAGCCACATCTGCTACATGATCCTGCGCATCCGCGCGCAGGAGGTGGTGCCCATCCAGATGGACGATTACGTGCGCAAGATGTACCCCAAGGCCTATGCGCTCGCAGAAAAGCTTTCAGTGTCGCTTTCCAGGAAGCTGCGCCTGCCCGTCGCGGCAGCGGAGACGACGCTGCTCGCCATCCACATCCAGCGCGTGCTCTGACCGTCCTCATGGCTCAGGCGCTGCGCGCAGGGATGCCCGAGGACAGTTGATACTTGACAAAGGAATGGGCACATCGCTATAATGTATGGAGGTTGATGCTGATATGAAAATAAACATTGCTGAATCGAATGCGGACTTCATGCAGGAGATTCCGTTTGCGTTCACGACGACGGCCGAAGCCATCGGCGCCGTTGCGGACGATTATGCCTTTGTGGGACCTCTGACGGTCGAGGGGCATATCGTCCACACGGGAAGCTGCTGGCGTGCGGAAGGCGTCATTCGCTGTACGAAATCCTTTGTGTGTGACCGCTGCCTGGCACCGTGCCAAGAGGAGCAGGAACATCCCTTCTCGGAAGAATTCCGCCGCACGGGTGAGATGGCTGAGGATGAAGAGGTCAATCGCTTCGACGGCGACCTCATCGATATCACGGAGCTTGTCCGCGATACCGTCCTGGCGGCTCAGCCGCTCAGCAAGCTCTGCAAGCCCGATTGCAAGGGCCTCTGCCCCGTCTGTGGAGCAGACCTCAATCAGGGAGACTGTGGCTGCGATCGGTTTGTACCGGACCCGCGCATGGCCGCCTTGCAGGAATTATTGGCGAAAAATAAGAAATGAACTCGTAAGGAGGTGTATCCGAGATGGCAGTACCAAAGCGCAAGACTTCCAAGGCACGCCGCGACCAGCGCCGTGCGAACTGGAAGCTCGAGGCTCCTGGCTTCGTAGCTTGCCCGCAGTGCCACGAACCGAAGATGCCTCATCATGTATGCCCGGAATGCGGCTACTATGATGGCAAAGAGGTTGTCAAGGCAGCTGAATAAGAACGATAGATGAGCAGGACATAGTCCTGCTTATTCTTTTTTTTGCCACTTTCCCGATTGCGCGATGAGAGGCTTGCTTTTTTAGGACAAACACCGTATAATGAATCCTGATATAAGGTTGTAATATCAGGTACTAAAATATTGGGGAGGAGATGAAGGCATGGCAAGGGTCAAGAAGAAGGAGCGTCAGCAGCTCCTCTTGCAACAGGTCAAGGAGAAACCGTTCCTGACCGACGAGGAGCTCGCTCAGAAACTCGGTGTCAGCGTGCAGACCATCCGCCTCGACCGGCTGGAGCTCGGCATACCGGAGCTGCGCGGGCGCATCCGCAAGATGGCGGAGAGCGCGCAGAACAAGGTCAAGTCCATCGAGAGCGGTGATGTTGTCGGTGAACTCATCGACCTCGAGCTTGGCCATTCCGGCATCTCTCTTCTGCGCATCACCGATGACATGGTCTTCGCGAAGACGAAGATCGCCAAGGGCTACTACATGTTCTCGCAGGCCAATTCCCTGGCCCTCGCGCTCATCGATGCGCCGATGGCCGTCACCGGCGTGGCAAACGTCAAGTACAAGGTGCCGGTGCACGTCGGCGAGAAGCTCATCGCCAAGGCGGAGATCGTCAAGGTACGCGGCAATAAGTATTTTGTCTGGGTCAAGACGCGAAATGATACCCAGGAAGTATTCCGTGCGAAATTCATCATGGTTTCGTGGGGAGAGGAGTGAGGAGGAATTCTGGCATGAAGATTGCAGTTGATGCCATGGGCGGCGATTACGCACCGCTCGAGATTGTTTTCGGTTCGGTGCGCGCCGCCAAGAAATACCATTGTGAGATCGTCCTCGTCGGCGACGAGGCGAAGATCCGCGAGGTCCTGTCGAAGGAGCCGGGCTGGGAGAAGCTCGGCATCTCCATCCACCACGCCTCGCAGGTCATCGAGATGGGCGAGCATCCGGCCGATGCCGTGCGCACGAAGAAGGATGCCTCCATCGTCGTGGCGACGCGTCTCGTCAAGGACGGCGTCTGCGATGCTGTGCTGTCGGCTGGCAGCACGGGCGCGGCCGTGACAGCAGCGCAGCTCATCCTGCGCCGCATCAAGGGCATCGGCCGTCCGACTATCGCGACGCCGATGCCGACACCGAAGGGTGTCACATTGCTTCTCGACTCCGGGGCCAACGTGGACTCGAAGCCGGAGCACCTCGTCCAGAGCGGCATCATGGGCTCAATCTACGCCGAATACGTCTTCAAGATCAAGAACCCGCGCGTCGGACTGCTCAATATTGGTGAAGAGGAGACGAAGGGCAATGAGCAGGCCAAGGCGACGTACGCACTGCTCAAGAACATGCACACGATCAACTTCTGCGGCAATGCCGAAGGGCGCGATGTGCCGAAGGGCAACTTCGACGTCGTAATTTGTGATGGATTTGTTGGCAATGTTGTGCTAAAATTTGCAGAGGGACTGGCAAAGACAATCCTGAAGCTCATCAAAGAGGCCATCAAGGGCGGCGGCATCCTCGCCAAGCTCGGTGCGCTTCTCCTGATGCCGACGCTCAAGAAGCTCGGCAAGCGCCTTGATGTCACGGAGTACGGCGGTGCGCCGCTCCTCGGCGTCAACGGCTGCTGCATCATCAGCCACGGTTCGTCGAACGCCAAGTCCATCTGCAGTGCAATCGGTGTGGCGAACGATTATGTCCGGGGGGATGTCCTCGCACACATCCAGGATACACTTGCAAAGGAGGATATACTGACGCATGATGGAGAAAAGAAATAGCGCTGGTATCATCGGGACGGGCTGGTATGTTCCCGAGAAGGTCATCACGAACGAGGACCTCGAGCAGATGGTCGACACGAATGACGCGTGGATTGTCGAGCGCACGGGCATACACGAGCGCCATGTGGCGCGCGAGGACCAGCCTGTATCGGACCTGGCGGAGCGCGCAGCCCGCATGGCCCTTGAAGATGCCGGCGTGCGTGCCGAAGACCTCGACCTCATCATCGTCGCGACGATGACGCCGGACCGCACGATTCCCTCGACGGCCTGCATCCTGCAGGACAGACTGGGGGCCTCGAAGGCCGGTGCCTTCGATCTCTCGGCGGCCTGCTCAGGCTTTGCCTATGCGGCAGCGACGGCCTGCCAGTTCATCGAGACGGGCGTCTACCGCCACATCCTCGTGGTCGGCGCGGAGACGCTCTCGAAGGTCGTGGACTGGACGGACCGCAATACCTGCATCCTGTTCGGCGACGGCGCCGGTGCCGCTGTCTTTGGCCCGGTCGACAAAGGCTTTGGCCTTTTGAGCTTCGACCTCGGCAGCGATGGCGCGGGCGGCGACCTGCTCGACATCCCTGCAGGCGGCAGTCAAAAGCCGCTGACGGCAGAATCCCTGCTGATGCACGAGAACTGCATCCACATGGACGGCAGGGCGGTCTTCCGCTTCGCAGTCAAGATTCTCGGCGAGACGGTCGAGAAGTCGCTGGAGCGCGCAGGCATCGAGAAGACGGAGATTGACTGGCTCGTCCCGCATCAGGCCAACACGCGCATCATCGATGCAGCGGCGAAGCGCCTGGAACTGTCGGCGGAGAAAGTCATCGTCGATATCGGGAAATATGGCAATATGTCAGCGGCGTCCATACCGGTTGCCCTGGCGGAGGCAGTGCAGGCGCACCGCTTCAAGAAAGGCGATCTCATTGCCCTGGCCGGTTTTGGTGCCGGACTCACCTGGGCATCCTGCATCATGAAATGGGCTAAGGAGGACTAATCTGATGTTCGAAAACAATGCAATCTGTAAGTTACTCAACATAAAGTACCCGATTTTCCAGGGCGGCATGGCCTGGATCGGCACGGCAGAGCTCGCCTCGGCCGTCTCGAATGCCGGCGGCCTCGGCATCATCGGCGCCGGCCACATGCCGCCGGAGATCCTGCGCGCAGAGATCCAGAAGTGCAAGGGCTGGACGGACAAGCCGTTCGGCGTCAATGTCATGCTCATGAGCCCGTACGTCAAGGAAGTCATGCAGGTCGTGCTCGAGGAGAAGGTCCCCGTCGTCACGACAGGTGCTGGCAACCCGGGCGAATACGTGCCGGCCCTCAAGGAGATCGGCACGAAGGTCATCCCGGTCGTTGCATCGGTCGCACTCGCGAAGCGCCTCGTGCGCTCTGGCGTCGATGCCCTGATTGCAGAGGGCACGGAGTCGGGCGGCCACATCGGCGAGATCACGACGATGGCACTCGTGCCGCAGATCGTCGACGCTGTCGACGTGCCGGTCATCGGTGCGGGCGGCGTCGCGGATTCGCGCGGCATGGCGGCTGTCTTTGCGCTCGGCGCACAGGCCGTCCAGATGGGCTCCCGCTTTGTCATGAGTGAGGAGTGCATCGCGCATCCGAACTACAAGAAGATGGTCCTCAAGGCGAAAGACCGCTCGACGGTCGTCACGGGCCGCACGCTCGGCCATCCGGCACGCGTGCTCCACAACAAGCTCACGCGCAAGTATGAGGAACTCGAGGCGGCAGGCGCTCCGGCAGAAGAGCTCGAGAAGCTCGGCGTAGGCTCCCTGCACCGCGCGACGCATGAGGGCGATGTCGAGAACGGTTCCGTCATGATCGGCGAGATCTCGGGCATGCTTCACGACATCAAGCCGGTCAAGGCAATCATCGAAGACATCGTCGCAGGCCTGCCAGGCGTCATCGAGACGATCCAGGACGACTGCAGATAATCACGATAAGTCAAGCACGTTGCTATCATAAATAAATACAGTAAATCTAATATATAAATAGAGCATAGATACATGCAATACAGAGAAGCAAGAGCGAATCTAGAACAGGGGGTAGTGAAAGGTGAATAAACTCGCATTCGTATTTCCGGGGCAGGGCGCACAGGCTGTCGGGATGGGCAAAGACCTTTTCGACCAGTATGACGTCGCCAAGAGACTCTTTGCCGAAGCCGACGAGGCACTTGGATATTCCATCAAGGACATGTGCTTCGAGGGGCCGGCAGACGACCTCAAGCTCACGGCCAACACGCAGCCGGCTATCCTGACGGTCAGCGTCATCGTCAACGAGATCCTCAAGGAACACGGCATACAGCCGGATGTCGCCGGCGGCCACAGCCTCGGCGAGTACTCGGCTCTCGTCGCAGCGGGCGTCCTTTCTTTCAAGGATGCCGTCGCGCTCGTCCACAAGCGCGGCCAGTACATGCAGGAGGCCGTCCCCGTCGGTGAGGGCGGCATGGCCGCCATCATCGGCCTCGACGACGAGACGATTGCCGCCGCCTGCGAGAAGGCGACGAAGGAAGCTGGCGAGGTCCAGCCCGTCAACTTCAACTGCCCGGGCCAGACGGTCATCGCCGGCACGACGAAGGGCGTGGAGAAGGCCGTCGAGGAGCTCAAGGCAGCTGGTGCCAAGAAGGCCGTCATTCTGCCCGTCTCTGCGCCGTTCCACTCGACGCTCATGAAGCCGGCCGCCGAGAAGCTCGCAGACGAGCTCGCGAAAGTCGCAATCCACGATGCTGCCTTCCCGGTTGTCTCGAATTACACGGGCGAACTGGAGACGAAAGCAGAGGAGATCAAGGCGAACCTCGTCGCACAGGCTGACCATCCGGTCCGCTGGATCACCTGCGTCAAGACGATGCAGGCCTTCGGTGCTGACACGTTCGTCGAGGCCGGTCCGGGCAAGACGCTCTGCGGTTTCAATCGCCGCATCGACCGTTCTATCAAGAGTCTCAATGTCGAAAACCTTGAAAGTTTGCAAAAAACGCTTGACTATTTGAAGGAGGTTCGCTAATATGCTTTTAGATGGGAAGGTCGCACTCGTAACGGGTGCGTCGCGCGGTATCGGCCGTGCCATTGCTATCCGCCTCGCTTCTGAGGGTGCCAAGGTTGCCATCAACTTCGCTGGCAACCAGAAGGCAGCGGAGGAAGTCAAGAGCGAGATCGAGAAGAATGGCGGCGAGGCAATCCTCGTGAAGGCCAATGTGGCAGACAGTGCTGCAGTAGAAGAAATGTTTGCAAAAGTTGTCGAGGCGTTCGGCACGGTTGACATCCTCGTCAACAACGCCGGCATCACGCGCGACGGTCTGCTCGTCCGCATGAAGGACGAGGACTTCGATGCCGTCATCGACACGAACCTCAAGGGCGTCTTCTACTGCACGAAGGCAGCTGCGAAGATCATGATGAAGAAGCGCAGCGGCCGCATCGTCAACATGAGCTCGGTTGTCGGTCTCATGGGCAATGTCGGCCAGACGAACTACGCTGCAGCGAAGGCTGGCGTGCTCGGCTTCTCGAAGTCGGCAGCCAAGGAATTCGCTGCGCGCGGCGTCACGGTCAACATGGTTGCACCGGGCTTTATCGACACGGATATGACGGCAGTCCTTTCGGACAAAGTCAAGGAAGCGATGGTCCAGGAGATTCCCATGCGCAAGATGGGCCGCCCGGAAGACGTCGCTGGTGCCGTACTTTTTCTCGTATCAGATTGTTCATCCTATATCACTGGTCAGGTCGTCAATGTAGACGGCGGCATGGTTATGTGATATAACTATATAGGATACTAATTTAAGGAGGTGAAACTTCATGTCGACTTTTGAAAAAGTTAGAGATATCGTTGTTGAGCAGCTGGGCGTTGAGCCGGACGAGGTCGCAATCGATTCTACCTTCATCGATGATTTGGGCGCTGACTCCCTGGATATCGTTGAGCTGATCATGGCTTTCGAAGAGGAATTCAACATTGAGATTCCGGATGAGGCTGCTGAGAAGATCAAGACCGTTCAGGATGTAGTTACCTACATTGACCAGCACAAGGACAAATAAGATTGAGCGTCTTACCTTTTGAGAATCCCGTGAAGTTGCTTCGCGGGATTTTCTTAAGAGGTAAAATGATTGGAGGAGTAACATTGAAACTTCCAGAGCTTAAGATTGGCAACAAGATTGCGCGTGTACCGATCCAGCAGGGCGGCATGGCAATCCGCTTGTCAACGGCCCGTCTGGCCGCAGCCGTTGCGAACGAGGGCGGTATCGGCCTCATTGCTGCATCTGGCATGAGCCACGACGAACTGCGTTATGAAATCAGGCTCGCACGGTCGCTCACATCTGGTATCATTGGCATCAATATCATGGTAGCAGCCCGTGATTTTGCTGGCATTGTCAAGACGGCCATCGATGAGGGCATCGATCTCGTTGTAGCAGGTGCAGGCTTTTCACGCGATATGTTTGGCCTTGGCAAGGAATCCGGAACGCCGATTGTTCCGATTGTTTCTTCTGTAAAATTAGCTAAAATCTCGGAGCGTCTTGGCGCAGCAGCCATTGTGCTGGAGGGCAAGGAAGCTGGCGGGCATCTCGGGACGAACACGTCGGTACGTGATCTCATCTCGGATGTCAGTGCAGCAGTCAAAGTCCCGGTCATCGCGGCCGGCGGCGTCCTTCATGGCCAGGACATCGTTGATCTGATAAAGATGGGCGCAGCAGGCGTCCAGATGGGCTCGCGCTTCGCGGCTTCGGAGGAATCCAACGCGGCACCGGCCCTCAAAGAATATTACCTGAAATCAAAGCCGGAGGACATCGTCGTCATCCACAGCCCTGTCGGGCTGCCAGGGCGTGCCGTGCGCACGCCGTTCTCGGCACGCGTCCTCGAGGGCCCTGTGCCGCCGAAGACGTGCGACGCATGTCTCAAGGCCTGCAAGCATAACTTCTGCATCATCCGCGCGCTGATCCGCGCGCAGCAGGGCGATGTGGAGACGGGCCTCGTCTTCACGGGCGAATACATGCCGCGCATCGACAAGATCATGTCGGTGCACGAGATTTTCGAGCAGCTCAAGAAAGAAGCAGAAGCTGCCAACTGAGTCCCCAATGCCGCAGGGAGCACGGGGACAGCAAGATACAAGATATTAGAGGGGAGTCATTGTTTTGAGTAAACGCGTAGTAATTACGGGCCTGGGGGCCATCACCCCAATTGGCATCGGCAAGGACGCATTCTGGGAAGGCCTCATGGAAGGCAAGAACGGCATCGGCAAGATCACCCGTTTCGATGCATCGGAATACGGTGCACAGATTGCAGGCGAAGTCAAGGGCTTCGAGCCGACGGACTACATCGACAAGAAGGAGTCCAAGCGCATGGACCGCTATGCACAGTTCGCTGTCGCTGCGGCTAAGCTGGCAATCGAGGATGCAGGTCTCGATCTCGAGAAGGAAGACCGTGACCGCATCGGCACGTACATCGGCGCGGGCATCGGCGGTATCGAGACGATGCACGCTCAGTACAAGAAGCTCTTTGACAAGGGCCCGAACCGCATCAGCCCGTTCTTCATCCCGATGATGATCGCGAACCTCGCCGCTGGCCAGGTCGCCATCACCTACAAGCTCCACGGTCCGTCTTCGTGCGTCGTCACGGCCTGCGCGACGGGCACGAACTGCATCGGCGATGCCTTCCGCGTCATCCAGGAAGGCAAGGCAGATGTCATGGTCGCTGGCGGCACGGAAGCAGCCATCAGCCAGGCAGCTGTCGCAGGTTTTGCCGCGATGAAGGCACTCTGCATGGACCACAACGATGATCCGGAGCACGCATCGCGCCCGTTCGACAAGAACCGCAGCGGCTTCGTCATGGGCGAAGGCGCTGGCCTCGTCATCCTCGAGAGCCTCGAGCATGCCAAGGCGCGCGGCGCACACATCTACGCAGAGCTCGCCGGCTACGGTGCAAACTCGGATGCCTACCACATGACGAGCCCGGCACCGGGCGGCGAGTACCAGGCCAAGTGCATGCAGCTCGCCATCGATGATGCCGGCCTTCAGGCTGCCGATATCGATTACGTCAATGCACACGGCACCTCGACGCATCTCAACGATGAGGGTGAGTCGCTGGCCATCAAGGCCGTCTGGGGTGAGCATGCCAAGGATGTCTCCGTCTCGTCCATCAAGTCGATGACGGGCCATCTGCTCGGTGCCGCGGGCGGTATCGAGGCAGTTGCCACGGCGCTGACGGTCGAGAACGACATGATGCCGCCGACGATCAACTATGAGACGCCGGACGAGGGCCTCGACCTCGACTACGTGCCGAACAAGGCGCGCGCGAAGAAAGTACGCGCGGCCATCTCGAACAACTTCGGCTTTGGCGGTCACAATGCGTGCATCGTCATGAAGAAGTACACGGAGTAATGCGATGAGAAACGTTCGGAAGGAAGGAGGAGAGCGCCGCGAGCAGCTGTTGGCGCTCTCGGAGCGCCTCGGCGTGACCTTCCACGATCTCGCACTCCTCGACCAGGCTCTGACGCATACCTCGTATGCCAATGAGTCGAAGCGGAACACGCCCCATAACGAACGCCTCGAATTTTTGGGGGATGCTGTGCTGGAGCTTGCCTCCAGCACCTATCTCTACGAACACTTCCCGGAGATGCCGGAAGGCGAGCTCACGAAGACGCGTGCGAGCATTGTCTGCTCGACGACGCTCGCCAAGCTCGCGTCCGGACTCCATCTCGGCGACTACCTGCTCCTGGGACGCGGCGAGGAGATGGGCGGCGGGCGCACGCGCCAGACGAACCTCGAAGATGTCTTCGAGGCCGTCATCGGTGCTGTCTACCTCGACCAGGGCTGGGAGGCGGCGCAGGCTTACGTCGTGCGCCAGCTACGCGGCGAGTTCGAGAACGCCGAGCACGGTGCCATCCTCAAGGACTACAAGACCATCCTGCAGGAGATTGTCTTCCGCAAGGACGGGCAGAGCATCACGTATGAGCTCGTCTCCGAGTCCGGCCCCGACCACGCTAAGGAGTTCACGTTCCGCGTGCGCGTGACGGGAACAGTCATGGGCGAGGGCACAGGCCACAGCAAGAAAGAAGCGGAGCAGCACGCTGCCCGCGCTGCACTCGAGAAAATCGCCCCGCATACGCAGAAAAAGCGCTGAGCAGCGCTGTAATATAGAGCAAGGGTGCTGACAAGGTCGGCACCTTTGTTTTATAATTAAATTGTAGTCAAATGAGATAAATGAGATAGTGGATGGGAGATGTTTTCATGAGAAAACTTACGATGCTCGGCACGGGCAATGCCATGGTGACGAAATGCTACAACACATGCTTCTATGTGACGCTTGAGAATGGTGCGCTGTTCCTGACGGACGCAGGCGGCGGCAACGGCATCCTGTGCCAGCTTGAGCTCGCGGGCTTCGACTACCAGAAGTGCCATCATATGTTCGTGACGCATGGCCACACGGACCACGTGCTCGGCGTTATCTGGGTCATGCGCAAGGTCGCGGACCTCATGAACAAGGGCAAGTATGAGGGCGAGTTCCACATCTACTGCCATGACGTCGTGCGCGACATGCTGCTCGCGATGACGAAGATGACGCTAAAGAAGAAGGATTTCGCACGCGTGGGCACGAGCATCTTCCTGCACGAGGTCAAGGACGGCACGGTCGTCAACTTCGAGGGGCTCCAGCTCACGGCCTTCGATATCCTCTCGACAAAGGCGAAGCAGTTCGGCTATGAGCTGCGCTTCCCTGATGGCATGCGCTTCACCTGCCTAGGTGACGAGCCCTACAACGAGCACGACGAGGTCTACGCCAAGGGTGCAGACTGGCTGCTCGCCGAGGCTTTCTGCAAGTACGGCGACCGCGATAAGTTCAAGCCGTATGAGAAGAACCACTCGACGGTCAAGGAGGCCAGCGAGCTCGCCGAGACGCTCGGCGTCAAGAACCTCGTGCTCTATCACACGGAGGACAAGAGCATCGAGAGCCGCAAGCAGGCGTACACAGCGGAGGCCAAAGAGTACTATCACGGCAATGTCTTCGTGCCGGACGATCTCGACGTGATCGATCTCGGCTGAGCGCGGCTGTCACACGGGAAATGGGGATGAAAAAAGGAGAAGCGGATGATGCTTCTCCTTTTTCTGTCGTATGCTGTTGCCTGGCGGCTGCCGACTTGATGCTGGTTCAGCCGTTGTGCGACGGGCCCATCTTCTCGATGTAGTGATTGAGGTCCGTGATGGAGTGGTAAAGCTCTGCTCGCTCCTCCTCGCTGAATTCCTGCAAGCTGCTCAGGAACTTCTGACGCACAATCTCATTCTGGTCGTCGAGCATCTTCTCGCCTGCGGATGTCATCGAGACGAGGATGCGGCGCCGGTCCTCGCGGTCCTGCTGCTTCGTGACGAGTCCGGCCTGCATCAGCTTGTCGCAGATGTTCGTCATCTGTTGCTTCGAGATCTTCAGGCGTTGCCCAATCTCAGAGATGGTGGCCTGTTTCTCGAGGCGCAGCGTCATGAGCGTCGCGAACTGGTTGAGCGGTATCGGCGTTGCCAGGTTGCGGTAGAAGTTGCGGTGGATGAGCACGAGCGTCTCGATGAAGGCGAAGGATATATCTGTGGAGGCTTCCGGGGATGGCGTCGTCATGACATCACTCCTTTAAGAATCGTATAAGAGAATTGCGATCAGAATGGTATAAGACGGTTCAAAGACAAATATAAGACGGTTTTTCTTGACTTTTATATAGATATACTATACTATAAAAGTCGTTAATAGTAAACATTTATTTACTAATCGAACAGTGAAGAAGGTATCATCCGATATCACCAAAGTCAAAGGAGGTTATCTCTTTGTTTTTTGCGAAGAACAAGAAACCGCTGGCTCTCATGCTGACCTTGGCGCTCTCGGCCACGGTGCTCCTCTCAGGCTGCGGCGCGAAGCAGCAGCAGCAGGCAGCGGGGGCAACCCAGGTCAAGGCCATGAAGGTCCTGCAGCAGGACGCGCCGGTCAGCAGCGAGTATGCTGGCCAGATTGTCGGCCGGGATGAGGTCAAGGTCCAGTCGAAGGTGTCCGGCAAGATTGTCGAGAAGTACTTCCACGGCGGCGACCATGTAGAAGCCGGCCAGCCGCTCTACCGCCTCGACTCGCGCCAGTACGAGTCGGCTGTCCTGCAGGCTCAGGCAAATCTCGCACAGTCGCAGGCAACGCTCTCGAATGCGCAGACCGATCTCTACCGCGACCAGTCGCTGCTCGCCGCTGATGCCATCTCGGAGCAGACGGTGACGACGCAGCAGGCAAATGTCAATGCCTACTCGGCCGCGGCTGCCGCCAACGAGGCGCTCGTGCAGAAAGCACAGCAGGACCTCGATGACACGGTCGTCTACGCGCCGATGTCGGGGCAGGTGTCCGTCGACGATGTCGCTGTCGGCACGTTTGCCACGGCCGGCAACACGAATCTCGTGACCATCGGTACGATCGATCCGGTCTTCGTGCAGTTCAGTATCTCGGAGGCCGAGTATCTGAAATTCCGCAACATCCAGTCCATGCAGAGCGGTTCGGGCAATCCGCTTGACGTCACGGTCAAGCTCTCCGACGGCTCGACGTACCCGATGGACGGACGCATCGTCCAGGCTGACCGCGCGCTCGCCCAGAATACGGGCACGCTGACGGTCAAGGCTCTCTTCCCGAATCCGAACGGCCTGCTGCTGCCGGGCATGTTCGCGCGCGTCAAGCTCACGGGCGAGACAATCCCAAACGCCATCCTCGTGCCGCAGCGCGCTGTCCAGCAGCTGCTCGACAAGACGTTTGTCATGGTCGTCGGCGCTGATGGCAAGTCGGAGTCGCGCAGTATTGAGCTCGGCCAGCAGATCGGCAGCTATTACATCGTCAAGAGCGGCCTCTCCGCCAGTGACACGGTCGTCGTCGAGGGCCTCTCGAGCCTGACGGAGGGCAAGGACCTCGCCGTCACGATGGTGACGCCTGAGGAGATGGGCTTCTCGTTCGATGAGGATACGACGCCGTTTGACACGATGACTTCTTCGGAAGCAAACAGCGGCGACAGCAACAGCTAAGGGGGCGGCGTCTTGTCTAAATTCTTTATCCACCGCCCGATATTCGCCATCGTCATCTCGCTGATCATTGTCATCGCCGGTTCGATTGCGGCGACGCAGCTGCCAATTGCGCAGTACCCGCAGATCTCGCCGCCGACGGTCAGCGTCAGCACGTCGTACACGGGCGCGAGCGCGGCCGTCGTCAATCAGACCGTCGCGCAGATCATCGAGGACCAGGTCAACGGCACGCAGGGCATGGACTACATGTCCTCGACCTCCGATGATACGGGCCGCTACAGCCTGTCGGTCACGTTCGAGGTCGGCACGGATGGCGATATGGACTCGGTCAAGGTGCAGAACAACGTCGCTTCGGCGACGAGCCAGTTGCCTTCTGAGGTTCAGCAGATCGGTGTCACGACCAAGAAGTCGACGAATGATATGGCATACATGATGTCGTTCTATTCGCCGGATGGCACGTACGACCGTGCCTTCATGAAAAACTACGCGACAATCTACCTCCTCGACAAGCTCAAGCGCATCAACGGCGTCGGCGATGTCCAGGTATTCGGTTCCGACTACGCGATGCGCGTCTGGCTCAACCCGGACAAGCTTGCAGAGCTCAACCTGACGGTCTCCGATGTCTCGGCGGCCATCAAGGAGCAGAATGTCCAGGCCCCGGCCGGTACGGTCGGCGCCATGCCGGTCAACAACGGCCAGGAAAAGCAGATGTCCGGCAAGATCGAAGGCCGACTGACGACGCCGGAGGAGTTCGGCAACGTCATCATCAAGTCGAATGGTGACGGCCAGTTCGTCCGCCTCAAGGATGTCGCAAAGATCGAGACGGGCTCCCAGTCGGAAGCCATCATCTCGAAGTTCAACGGCTACCCGGCCGTCGGCTTCGGCATCAAGCTCACGAGTGATGCAAACGCCATGAAGACAATTGGCGAAGTCCGCAAGGTCTTCGATGAAGCGAAGGAGACGCTGCCGCCGGGCATGCAGATGTCGACGATCTTCGACTCGACGAACTACATCAGCACATCCATCGAAGAGGTTCTCATGACGTTCTTCGAGGCACTGCTGCTCGTCGTCTTCGTCATCTTCGTCTTCCTGCAGAACTGGCGCGCGACGATCATCCCGCTGCTCGCCGTTCCGGTTTCCCTGATCGGTACGCTCGGCGCGTTCATCGTGCTCGACTTTACGATCAACACACTGACGCTCTTCGCGATGGTCCTCGCCATCGGCCTCGTCGTCGATGATGCTATCGTCGTCATCGAGAATGTCGAAAAACACATGGAAGAGGGCCTGACGCCTATCGATGCGACGGAGCGCGCCATGGACGAAGTCCAGGGCCCGGTCATCGCCATTGCTATCGTCCTCTCGGCCGTCTTCGTGCCGGTCGCCTTCCTCGGCGGCATGACGGGCGTCCTCTACAAGCAGTTCGCCCTGACGATTGCCGTTTCGGTCTGCCTCTCGGCCTTCGTGGCCCTGACGCTGACGCCGGCGCTCTGCGCGATGATGCTCAAACAGCACACGGAGAAGGATGACGAGGGCGTGCTCGGCCGCTTCTTCGTCAAGTTCAACAACTGGTTCGAGCGCATGAAGCGCGGTTACGTCGGCATCGTGGCGAAGTTCATCCGCCACTCGCGCCTGGCCATCATCTTCCTGCTGATTGTCTCGGGCTGTGCCGGCATCATCTACAAGAACCTGCCTTCGACCTTCGTCCCGAATGAGGACCAGGGCTACATGTTCGCAGCCGTCGAGATGCCGGATGGCACCTCGGCCAACCGCACGCAGGCCGTCATCGACAAGCTCAACGTCGCCATGATGGAGAACATCAAGGGCCTGCAGAGCACGATGGCCATCACGGGCTTCTCGCCGCTTTCCGGCGGCTCCTCGTCGAGTGCCGGCATGATCGTCGTCGGCATGAAGGACTGGTCGCAGCGTGAAGACGCGGCTGCCTCCATCGATGCGGCCGTGCGCACGACGTTCGGCCTCGGCGCCAAGGTCGCGCCGGAGGCGACGGTCATCGCCATGAACCCACCGGCTCTGCCGGGCCTCGGCATGACGGGCGGCTGGACGCTCCAGCTGCAGGATATGACGGGCCACACGGAGACGGAGCTCAACGACATCACCAAGAAGATCGTCGCAGAGGCCAACCAGCGCCCTGAGCTCGCCGGTGTCCGCTCGACGTACTCCGTCGGTTCGCCGGTCGTCCAGTATGAGGTCGACCGCGAGAAGGTCAAGAACCTCGGCATCCAGCTCTCGGATGTCTTCACGGCCATGCAGGTCAACTACGGCGGCTATCAGGTCAACGACTTCAACCGCTTCGGCCGCAGCTACAAGGTCATGCTGCAGGCCGACAACGACTACCGCAGTTCGACCGACCAGATGAAGTTCATCTTCGTCAAGTCGAGCAAGGGCACGATGGTCCCGCTCGACACGCTGCTGCGCCCGAAACTCACGTCGGGCCCGTCGAACATCTCCCGCTTCAACGGTACGCGTTCCATCCAGATCACGGGCCAGACGGGCAATGGCTATTCCTCTGGCCAGGCCATGAATGCCATCAAGGAAGTCGTCCAGCAGAACGCTGGCACGGGCTTCAATATCGAGTGGTCCGGCCAGAGCCGTGAGGAGGCCAAGGCCTCGAGCTCGACGATGCAGGTCCTCGTGCTCTCGCTTGTCTTCGTTTTCCTCTGCCTCGCCGCTCTCTACGAGAGCTGGAGCGTCCCGTTCGCCGTCCTCCTGACGGTGCCGACGGGCATCTTCGGCGCACTCGTCTCGGAGTATGGCCTGTCCATCCTCGAGGCGATGTTCGGCCACCAGAACGCCGGCCTCCAGGACAGCGTCTACATGCAGATCGGTATCATCGCGATCATCGGTCTTGCTGCAAAGAACGCCATCCTGATCGTCGAGTTCGCGAAGGTCCGCGTCGACCGCGGCATGGAGCCTGTCAAGGCAGCAATCGAGGCGGCCGGCCTGCGCCTGCGCCCGATTCTCATGACGTCGTTTGCCTTCATCATCGGCTGCGTCCCGCTGGCCATCGCCACGGGTGCCGGTGCTGCAGCGCGTAACGGCATGGGCGTCGCCGTCGTCGGCGGCATGCTCTTCGCGACGGCCATGGGTATCTTCCTGATCCCCGTGTT
Organism: Mitsuokella sp. UBA4253; assembly: GCF_002395285.1. Classification (NCBI taxonomy): domain Bacteria; kingdom Bacillati; phylum Bacillota; class Negativicutes; order Selenomonadales; family Selenomonadaceae; genus Mitsuokella; species Mitsuokella sp. UBA4253. The sequence goes on from NZ_DGWR01000006.1 coordinate 30,321, forward strand.
CTTCGTCGGCATGGAGTGGATTGCCGCCAAGCTCGGCCTCGTCAAGCAGGAGCGCAAGAAATCCTCGGCCGATTACATGTGATCCAGAATGCCATCGCAGAGTCGATGTGCTATCCATAGAAAGGCACCTTCCTTGTCAGGAGGGTGCCTTTTTTGGTATACTAAGAATATACTGACCCCTATGCGCTGAAATCGAATGAGTCAACATAGATGCGTCAATCACGATGGATTGTCATGAAAGGAGCGAAATACATGGCAGCAGATAAGAAAGAAGCAGCAAGCAAACAGGAAGCGCTCGAGAATGCGCTGAAGAAGATCGAGAAGGACTTCGGCAAGGGTTCGATTATGCGCCTCGGCGATGCCAAGGCACACATGGACATCGAGGTCATCCCGACGGGCATCCTGCCGCTCGACATCGCACTCGGCGTCGGCGGCATCCCGCGCGGCCGCATCATCGAGGTCTACGGCCCGGAATCCTCCGGTAAGACGACGGTCACGCTGCACATGATCGCCGAAGCACAGAAGAACGGCGGCATCGCGGCCTTCATCGATGCCGAGCACGCGCTCGACCCGGTCTACGCCGCCAAGCTCGGCGTCAACATCGATGACCTCCTGATTTCCCAGCCGGATACGGGCGAGCAGGCACTCGACATCGTCGATGCGCTCGTGCGCAGCGGCGCCATCGACATCATCGTTGTCGACTCCGTCGCCGCACTCGTGCCGAAGGCCGAGATCGAGGGCGACATGGGCGACAGCCACGTCGGTTTGCAGGCCCGTCTCATGAGCCAGGCCATGCGCAAGCTCACGGGCATCATCGCGAAGTCCCGCACGGCGGCCATTTTCATCAACCAGATCCGCGAGAAGGTCGGCGTCATGTTCGGCAACCCCGAGACGACGACGGGCGGCCGCGCGCTGAAGTTCTACTCGTCCGTCCGCCTCGATGTCCGCAAGATCGACACGATCAAGCAGGGACAGGATGTCATCGGCAACCGCACGCGCATCAAGGTCGTCAAGAACAAGGTCGCGCCGCCGTTCCGCACGGCAGAGTTTGACATCATGTACGGCGAGGGCGTCTCGCGCCTCTCGAGCATCATCGATATGGGCGTTGACCTCGACATCGTCGACAAGAGCGGCGCCTGGTTCTCCTATAACGGCACGCGCCTCGGACAGGGCAAGGAGAATGCCAAGCAGTCCCTGCGCGATCAGCCGGCCATCTGCGAGGAGATCGAGGCCAAGATCCGTGCCAAGCTGCTTGAGAACCCCGAGGCGGGCGATTCGCTCAAGCAGGCTGAGGCCGAGGCCGAGCGGGCAAATGAGGGCGCTCCGGCCGATGACGAAGCATGATGTACCGCAGCTACCACGCAGGCTCAGGCGCCTCGGATGAGGAGCCGCCGCGCCCGCGCCGCCGCGCGCGCCGCAATCGCGCGCGACGGGCAGAGGCAGCCGACGGCGAAGTCCCCGAGAAGCCGAGGAAGCCGGAGAAGACGGCTCTCATAGCCGCCGTCGACATCCTCGCGCGCCAGGAGTACAGCGAAGCAAAGCTTTATGAGAAACTCGCGCGCAAGGGCTACCGTGACGAGGAAATCGAAGGTGCCATCGCGCGCCTCAAGGAGCGCCGCTACCTCAACGACGCCGAAGCGTGTGCGCGCCAGTTCGCCTTTCTCTACACGGAGAGCCGCAATTCCGTGCGCCAGATCTGCCTCAAGCTCCGCCAGCGGGGCTTCACCAAAGAGGACATCGACGCCTGCAAGCCAAGGGACACCTATGAGCGCGAGAAGCAGGCTGCCCTGCGCGTGCTCGCCCTCAAGTACCCGCACGATGCGGACCGCCAGAAGATGATGGCCAATCTCTACCAGAAGGGATTTGAAGCAGGAACGGCAAGGGATGCTGTCGAACTATACAGGAGTCAGGGCGCCGGAGACGGAGAGGCCTGACACGGACATGCTTCCACTGCCGTACCGCTTTCAGCCGTGCGGATTCGACAAGAAATGAGGGATAGTATGGGACGTCTTAATGTTCGTCTTGATGCGCAGGAACTGCGCGAGAAATTTTTCAGTTGCCAGGGCCGGTTGAACCGCAAGCCGTTCATCATGCGGCTGTTCGGCGTTATCGTCGTCTCCACGATCGTGGCGATGATCTTCTACACGCTCTTCTACAGTCTGCTCGGCAGCAAGCAGGTCGCCGACGGCGCGGCTATCGTCATCTCCATCATCGAGGTCGTCGCCATCTACACGCTCGTCGTGCGCCGGCTCCACGACCTCGGCATGGGACAGCCGCTGGCCGTCCTCTACCTCGTCATCGCCATCCTGCAGCCGTTCTTCTTCCGCCTGATCGCAGAGCTGCCCGAGGACAGCATGGAAGCGCAGATGGTGCAGGGGCTCAACCTCTTCACCATGCTCCTGATCGTCTGCCTCATGATGATCCGCGGCAAGCGCGGCCAAAACCAGTACGGTGACGATCCGCTGCAGAAGAGATGAATCAAGTGAACCAGGAAACGCCGCATCTGCGGCGTTTCTTTTTGCTCTGCCATGATATCTATGATATAATTTGAAAAAGTAGGTTTTTGATTTGGGAGGAAAAAAATTGAGCAAGCCTGTAAATGAAATGATTCTCGTGCTGGACTTCGGTGGCCAGTACAATCAGCTCATCGCGCGCCGCGTGCGTGAAAACCATGTCTACTGCGAAGTCCATCCGCAGTCGCTTTCGCTGGAGAAGATCCGCGAGATGGCGCCGAAGGGCATCATCCTGACGGGCGGCCCGAACAGCGTCTACACGGAAGACGCCGTGACCTGCAGCCCCGAGATCTTCGAGCTCGGCATCCCGGTGCTCGGCATCTGCTACGGCTCGCAGCTCATGGCCCATCTGCTCGGCGGCAAGGTCGAGACGGCGCCGACGAGCGAATACGGCAAGACGGAAGTCACGCTCAATGAGGCGGGCAAGGCATCAAAACTCTTTGCCGGTGTGCGCGAGAAGAGCATCTGCTGGATGAGCCACACGGACTACATCGCCGAGGCACCGGAAGGCTTCACGGTCACGGCCTTCACGCCGGTCTGCCCGGTCGCCGCGATGGAGAATGAGGAGCGCCGCCTCTATGCGACGCAGTTCCATCCGGAAGTCATGCACACGGAGCAGGGCAAGGAGATGCTCCACAACTTCGTCTACAATGTCTGCGCGTGCAAGGGCGACTGGAAGATGGACTCCTTCGTCAAGACGACGATTGACGAGCTCAAGGCCAAGATCGGCAAGGGCAAGGCACTCTGCGCGCTGTCGGGCGGCGTCGACTCGTCCGTCGCAGCCGTGCTGCTCTCCAAGGCCATCGGCAAGCAGCTGACCTGCGTCTTCGTCGATCACGGCCTGCTGCGCAAGGATGAGGGCGACCAGGTCGAGTCCGTCTTTGGCCCAGAAGGTCCGTACGACCTCAACTTCATCCGCGTCAACGCCAAGGATCGCTTCTACGAGAAGCTCAAGGGCGTGACGGAGCCGGAGAAGAAGCGCAAGATCATCGGCGAGGAATTCATCCGCGTCTTCGAGGAAGAGGCCAAGAAGATCGGCGCCGTCGACTACCTCGTCCAGGGCACGATCTACCCGGATGTCATCGAGAGCGGCCTCGGCAAGTCGGCCGTCATCAAGAGCCATCACAATGTCGGCGGCCTGCCCGACTTCGTCGATTTCAAAGAGATCGTCGAGCCGCTGCGCCTGCTCTTCAAGGATGAAGTGCGCGCCGCCGGCCGCGAGCTCGGCCTGCCTGAGTACCTCGTGAGCCGCCAGCCGTTCCCGGGCCCGGGCCTCGGCATCCGCATCATCGGCGAGGTCACGGCCGAGAAGGTCAAGATTGTCCAGGAAGCAGATGCCATCTACCGCGAGGAAGTCGCCAAAGCCGGCGTCGAGGGCCTCGGCCAGTACTTCGCCGCGCTGACGAACATGCGCAGCGTCGGCGTCATGGGCGACGGCCGCACCTACGACTACGCCATCGCCCTGCGTGCGGTCATGACGAGCGACTTCATGACCGCTGAGAGCGCCCAGCTTCCGTGGGAAGTCCTGCAGAAGACCACGAGCCGCATCGTCAACGAAGTCAAGGGCGTCAACCGCGTGCTCTACGACTGCACCGGCAAACCGCCCGCAACGATCGAATTCGAATAAGAGCCGTATTGGCACACAAAAGAAGGGCCTGCTCGCTTTGAGCAGGCCCTTTTGTCCGGAATATGAAGTACGGAATTATGAAAGCCCATGTCGCGATGAATTAGCGATTATTCCAAAGGGCGGGGCTTGACAATTTTCCGTCAGGAGTTTCGAGGTCAAAGGTACTCCGGAGCGTTATAAGATCGCTGGAAGATCGTTTGTCAACATTTGAAAACATGTATCACAGCGCCTGTGCGTCCAGGCGGCATTGTGATACGGAAGATACGTAAAGGTGGTATAACAGGATCTTTTTGAATATGCGGCTGAGCGCCGGAAAGAAAAGGAGGCTCCCCTTGCTGCCAGGATGCGTCCGCAGACTTTAGAAGAGGTGGTTGGTCAGGAGAACATTGTAGGGAAGGGAAAGCTTCTTTACCGTGCGATTAAAGCGGATCGGATCAGCTCGGTTATTTTTTATGGACCGCCTGGCGTGGGGAAAATAACCCTCGCACGTGTGATCGCTGGTACTACGTCCGCTGATTTTCATCAGGTGAACGCAACGATTGCAGGAAAGAAAGATCTTGAGGAAGTTGTCGCAAGAGCTAAAGAGAATCTGGGCGGTTACGGAATAAAAACGATTCTTTTTATTGATGAAATCCATCGGTTCAATAAGGCACAGCAGGACTACTTGCTGCCATATGTGGAAGACGGCACGGTGATTCTGATTGGTGCAACAACAGAGAATCCGTATTTTGAAGTGAATGGTGCGCTTCTTTCAAGATCGAGAATTTTTGAACTGAAGCCGCTCTCGAAGCAGAACGTCCTGACTTTGATCCACAGAGCGTTCGCTTCGGAACGGGGACTAAAACCATATCATGCTGATATTACGGAAGATGCGGCAGATTTTCTGGCCGATATCGCAGATGGCGATGCCCGCGCCGCGCTAAACGCTATAGAACTTGCTGTGCTTACGACAGATCCGGGAAGTGATGGAACGATACATGTCACACTAGAAGTGGCAGAGGAATGCATACAGAAGAAGGCAATCTGCTACGATAAGACCGGGGATCATCATTACGATACAATCGCTGCATTTATTGAGTCCATGTGCGGTTCGGATCCAGATGCGGCCCTCTATTATCTGGCTCGGATGCTGGAAGCGGGCGAGGATGTGAAGTATATTGGACGCAGAATGCTGGTAGCTGCATCTGAAGAAGTTGGTAATGCCGACCCGATGGCAATCTGTGTTGCAGCATCGGCGGCAATCGGTGTAGAGCGCGTTGGCATGCCGGAGGGGAGAATCATTTTGGCACAGGCGGCCGCCTATATCGCTTCCGCCCCAAAATCCAATTCTGCTTATCTTGGCATTGAGAAGGCCTTGTCAATTGTCCGGAAGACGGGCAATCTCCCGATTCCTTCCTACCTGCAGGACTCTAGTTATAAAGGTGCCAAAAAGCTCGGACGGGGTATTGGTTACAAGTATGCGCATAATTATCCGAATCACTGGGTGGAGCAGCAGTATCTTCCTGATGCGATTCGTGAAGAACGGATATATGAGCCGAATGATATCGGTCACGAGGCAGACATCAAGGCCTATTTTAGAACGATTGGGAAAGAACCCAAAAGGTATGCGTTTGTTGACCCATCGCGGTCCGGAAGGCCTGAGAAACCATGGGAAGATAAAAAATGATACATGCGGACGGCGAATAGCCGCCCGCATGTATCATTTGGATCTCAGTCCTCGTGGAAGAACTCGATGATCTTGTGGATGGCGAGTGCCATGTGGTTGGGGTTCTGGAACGGGTGATTGGCTCCCTCGACGGGGATGAACTCGATGACGTTGTTCTCGGCGAACGTTTTGGCGTCTTCGAAGGGGACCATCTCGTCTTTCGTGCCGTGCAGGATCAGCATATCGTCGGCGAAGTCGAAGTACTCGTGGTCGAGCGGGCAGAAGGACTTGAGGTCGTCGAAGAAGGCCTGGTCGACTTTCATCTTGCGCTCGAAGCCGACCTGGACTTCCTTGCCCTTCGCGAGCTTTGTCTTGTCGGCGTCTGGGATGCGGCTGTACATCGTCTCGTACATGTGGATGGCCGGGCAGCGCAGCGCAATCTTGCGGAAGGGGGTGCCGACCTCGATGAGGTAGCGCAGTGTCAGGTAGCCGCCGAGGCTCGTCGAGTAGATGCAGACGTCTTTTGCCTGCAGCTCGCGCTTGGCGTATTCGGTGACGATGGTCAAGTAGGTCAGGCACTCGCCGACCGTCAATTTCTTGCGCGCGTCCATGCCGTGACAGGGCCAGTCAAAGGCGATGACGCCCCAGCCCTTGTACTTGGAAGTCAGGTGCTCGCCGAAGTTCGCCGTGCCGGCCGTTTCCTTGTTGCTGCCGAAGCCATGCGTGACGATGGCGATGTGGTCGAAGGACCGCGCCGTCTTGTCGCTTGCGCTGCAGATGAGCTTGCAGCGGATGCTGAGTCCCTGCTCGTTGATATCAAAATGCTTTTCCATGATTGAATCCCTCGTTTTCTTGTGTGGTTATTGCGTCTTCATTATACGCGCAAAGCGTTCATCTGAAAAGTCACGCCGCGCGGGCCAGGGGTGGGAAAAGTGCGTACTTGTCTGATGGCATAAATCTGCTATACTGGAGAGGGATGAGATATAAATAGTGTGTACAATAGGAGGGGTATTATGGATACGGGAGCGTTCGAGGAAAATCTCAGGAAGCGCGGCATTGTGCTCAAGGTGTTCGATACGAAGGAGGAGGCTGTTTCGTACCTGACGCAGGCCATCAAGGGCAAGACCGTCGGTTTTGGCGGCTCGATGACGCTGGAGGAGATGGGCCTCTATGAGAAACTCAAGCCGGCGAACACGCTTTACTGGCACTGGCGCCAGGAGATGACGGGCGATGAGGCGAAGGCGAAAGCGTATACGGCAGACGTCTACGTCACGTCGCTCAACGGTGTCGCAGAGACGGGCGAGCTCGTCAACATTGACGGCAGCGGCAACCGCGTCGCTGCCACGCTGACGAAACACGAGTGCGTCTATTTCGTCGTCGGTGAGAACAAGATGGCCTCGGATCTCCACAGTGCCATCCATCGTGCGCGCAATATAGCGGGCCCGCTCAATGCGCAGCGCATGCATCGCAAGACGCCGTGTGCCGTGAAGGCAGACCGCTGCTATGACTGCAAGAGTCCGGAGCGCATCTGCTGCACGCTCAACATCATCTGGGAAAGGCCCATGCAGGTAGAGCGATGTGAGCTGATCCTGATTCGCGAAAATCTGGGGTATTGACAGAAAGGAACACGACCATGAAATTCCAGTTTGCCCACAACAACTTCAATGTGCTCGACCTCGAGCGCAGCCTGAAATTCTATGAAGAGGCGCTCGGCTTCAAGCCGGCCCGCAAGCTCGAGGGGCCAGGCTTTACGCTCGCCTATCTTTCCGATGGCGGCCAGACGCAGCACGAGCTCGAGCTCACTTGGATCCACGGCCGCAAGGAACCGTACAATCTCGGCGAAAATGAATTCCATCTCGCGGTGCGCACGGACGACTTCGAGGCTGCTCATGAGAAGCACAAGGCGATGGGCTGCATCTGCTTCGAGAATGAAGAGATGGGCATCTACTTCATCAGCGATCCGGATGGCTACTGGATTGAGATCCTGCCGCCGACGATGTGACAGTGCTGTGCGCTGCGACTGTATGTGATGTCCGGGAATCGAAAATCCTGTCAGCCCCTGCGGGCGGCAGGATTTTTTTGAGGCTCTGGTAGAGGAGAAGATATGCTGCAATACATTAAGCCGTACCGCCACTATGCTGCGATGACGATCGTGTTCATGGTCGGTGAAGTCCTCATCGACCTGTACCAGCCGCGTATGATGGAGACCATCGTCAATGAGGGTGTACTGGGGCTCCATCACGGCGGTGTGCCGGATCTTTCGCTCGTGATGCAGACGGGAATCTGGATGGCCCTGATTGTCGCAATCGGCGGCATCTGCGGCGTCATGGGCGGCGTCTGCGTCAATTTCTGTGCGCAGAATTTCGGCAACGACATCCGCAAGGACTGCTTCCAGCGCATCATGCATCTGTCGATGGAGCAGATCGATGCGTTCCGCACGGGCTCTTTGATCACGCGCATCACGAGCGATACGACGCAAGTGCAGACGATGGTCAGCGCCGCGCTGCGCGGCGTCGTGCGCAGCCTGACCTTCCTGATTGCGGGTACAGCGGCGCTTTTGACGCTCGACATCCACTTCAGCATGATCGCGGCGCTTGCCGTGCCGGTCATCCTCATCGAGGTCGCTGTCGTCGTCTGGCGCAGCAGCCCACTCTTCCTGCTCGTGCAGCAGAAAATTGACGGGCTCAACAACGTCATGCAGGAGGACATCCAGGGAGCGCGCGTCATCAAGGGATACGGGCAGGAGGCGCGCGAGAATGAGCGCTTCGGCGCGGCCAATGAAGACCTCGCGGCGGCGCAGCTGCGCGTCCTCTTGCTCATTGCCTGCCTGCTGCCGCTCGTCAACATCGTCTTGAACATCGCGCTGATTGCCGTCATCTACATCGGCTCCTTCGATGTGCAGGCGGGCATGGTCGGCCCGGGCACGGTCATGGCCGCGCTGACGTACATCGTGCTGATCCTCAACGGCATCCTGATGTTCGCGATGATCATGCAGATCTTCGCGCGCGGCATGACGTCGAAGCGCAGGCTGGAAGAAGTTCTGGCGACGCAGCCCGCTATCGTGGATGGCGGAGAGGGGAGCAAAGCCAGCGGCCCGGGCAAGACTGCTGCCATCGAGCTTTGCCATGTCTCGTTTTGCTATCCCGGCCAGCAGGAGAACGTATTGACCGATATCTCCCTTGCCGTGGCACGCGGTGAGACATTGGCCATCGTCGGCGCGACAGGCTCGGGCAAGAGCACCTTGCTCGCGCTCCTGCCGCGCTTCTACGATGCGACAGCAGGCGAGGTCTTCGTCGACGGCGTGGATGTCCGCACGTATGCGCTGCGCGCCTTGCGCCAGAAGATGGCCATCGTCCTGCAGAAGACGGAGCTTTTCTCGATGACGATCGGCGAGAACATCGCCTGGGGCATGGATGCGGCATCCGATGAAGAGATCCGCAGGGCGGCGAAGATTGCGCAGGCAGTGGACTTCATCGAGAGGCAGCCAAAGGGATATGCGACGGAAGTGGCCGAGGGCGGTACGAGTCTGTCGGGCGGTCAGCGCCAGAGGCTCGCGCTCGCGCGGGCCATCATCCGCAAGCCGGAAATCCTGCTGCTCGATGACAGCACGAGCGCGCTCGACCTGCGGACAGAGTCCGCTTTTTACAGGACGCTGGATGACTACACAGAGGCTCTGCACCGCGAGGGGCGCAGCCTCACGAAGATCATCGTCGCACAGCGCATCGCGACGGCGCGCCGTGCCGACCGCATCGCCGTGCTCGACGGCGGCAGGCTCGTCGCCTGCGGCAGCCATGAATCATTGCTGGCGAGCTGCCCGGTCTATCAGGAAATCTGCGCCTCACAGCTGCGCGCAAAGAGCGGGAAGGGGGAGTGAAGGTGGCACGAAAGAGACAAGAAGCGCCGCACTTTGGCCCGCACCGCCATATGAAGGCGCCAGTCGAGCATGCCATGCACCGCAAGGCGACGTGCCTGCGGCTATTGTGCTACTTCCGTGAGGAGCGGTGGCGCGTCGCGCTCTTGACGTTCATCGTCGCCGTCAGCGTGGCGGCCGGCGTCAGTGCACCTGTATTTATGAGCCAGGCCATCGACGCCATCACGGCCGCTGCGTACGAGCGCGTGCCTGGCATCCTCTGGTGGATGTTCGGGGCCTGTGCGCTCTACGCCGTGCTGCTCTTCTTCCAGGGGCGCCTGAGCGCGCGCCTGAGCCAGAGCATCATCCTGCGCCTGCGCAAAGACCTCTTCGAGAAAATCAACGGCCTGCCGCTCGCCTCGATTGACCGCCATCCGCACGGCGACCTCATGAGCCGCATGACGAACGATGCCGACAATATCGCGACGGTCATCTCGACGTCGCTCGGCACCTTGTTTGCCGACGTCCTGTCGGTCATCGGCACGACGGCGGTCATGCTGTCCTTCAGCGTGCCGCTGACACTGCTGACCTGGATGACGGCTGTCGTGACCGTTGTGACGACGAAGTGCGTTGCCAAGAAGATGGGCCGCTATTTCCGCGAGCGCCAGGAGTTGCTCGGCCAGCTCAACAGCATGGTCGAGGAGAAGGTCACGGCTGTGCGCACGGTCAAGGCGTATGCGCGCGAGCGGCAGGTCATCGCGGCGTTCAATCAGACAGCGGACAGCCTGACGAAGACCGGCATCCGCGCGGAGAGCATCGGCTCCTCGATGGGCCCGCTCATGAACACGATCTCGAATTTCTCGTTCGTCGTCGTCACCGTCTTCGGTGCGTACTTCGCGCTCGAGGGCTGGATCACGGTCGGCGTCATCTCGGCCTTCACGATCTACTCGAAGCAGTTCACGCGGCCCATCAATGAGATGGCGCAGCTCTACGGCCAGGTCGAGACAGCACTGGCGGGCGCGGAGCGCATCTTTGCCGTGCTCGACGAGCCGGACGAGCAGCGGGAGGGACGCGAGGTGCCAGCCGATGCAAAAGGTGAGATCGAGTTCCGCCACGTGAGCTTCTCGTATGTGCCCGAGAAGCGCGTCATCGACGACTTCAGCCTCAAGATCGGGGCGGGGCACAAGATCGCACTCGTCGGGGCGACAGGGTCCGGCAAGACGACTATCGTCAACCTGCTGATGCGTTTCTATGAGCTCGATGAAGGGGAGATCCTGCTCGACGGCGAGGATATCCGCATGTATGCGCCGGGCAGCCTGCGGCGGCTCGTCGGCATTGTCCTGCAGGACACCGTGCTGTTTTCCGATACGGTCCGCAACAACATTGCCTACGCCAGGCCGGAGGCGACGATGAGCGAGGTACGGCGGGCGGCCAAGCTCGCCCATGCGGACGACTTCATCGCGCATCTGCCGCAGCAGTACGCGACTGTCCTGCAGAGCGCCGGTGCCGAACTATCGGCTGGTCAGCGCCAGCTTCTCGCCATCGCGCGCGCCTGCCTCGCTTCGCCGCGCATCCTGATACTCGACGAGGCGACCTCGAACGTCGACACGCGCACCGAGACGCGCATCCAGGACGCCATGGCGCGCCTCATGCACGACCGCACCTGCCTGATCATCGCCCATCGTCTCTCGACCATCCGCGACGCCGACGAGATCATCGTCATGGACCAGGGCCGCATCGTCGAGCACGGCCGACACGAAGAACTCCTGCAGCAGAACGGCCGCTACCGCGCCCTCTACGAGATCCAGTTCGCCGGACAGGAATCATGAGTGAACGAGATTTTGAGAAGGGAGAATACCATGCCATTAACCATCATCCGCAATGATATCACGAAGATGCAGGTGGATGCTATTGTCAATACGGCGAATCCGCGGCCTGTCGTAGGCGGCGGGGTGGACCGGGCCATCCATCGGGCGGCAGGGCCGGAGCTCTTGGCTGCACGACGGAAGATTGGCGATATCGCTGCTGGCGCGGCCTTCATCACGCCGGGGTACGGGCTGCCGTCCAAGTCTGTCATCCACACGGTAGGCCCAGTCTGGCGGGGCGGCAGTCACAGAGAGCGTGAGCTCTTGGCTGCATGCTACGAGAACTCTCTTGCGCTTGCAGAGGCACATGATTGCCACTCGGTGGCCTTCCCCCTGATTTCGGCTGGTATCTTTGGCTGTCCAGCGGATATCGCCATCGCCACGGCGGTTCAGGCCATCCGCGACTTCCTGCAGCAGCATGAGTGCGAGATGGACGTCTACCTTGTAGTCTTTGACAGGGAATCCTTCCAGCTTTCGGGCAGACTTTTTGACGATGTGAAAAGCTATCTCGATGAGCACTATGTAGAAGAGCATCTCGAAAAAGAATATCGTGGGGATGACCGCAGGAGACGCCTGCAGGAGCTCATGCCGTCTGCGCAGCCTTGCGACGAGAGGCTGATGGAGTCGCCGTGCATATTGCCGTCGAAGAGCCCTACGGCAGAGCAGAAGCTTTCCCAGAAGCGGTCTTTGGACGATTGGCTCGAGGCGATGGACGACACGTTCTCGGAGTCACTGCTGCGCCTCATCGATGCGAAGGGCAGGAAGGACCCCGAGGTCTACAAGCGGGCTAATGTCGATCGTAAGCTCTTCTCGAAGATACGCAACAATCCGGAATACCAGCCGAGCAAGCGGACGGCGCTTGCCTTTGCGGTGGCGCTCGAACTCAATCTCGACGAGACGCGCGACTTCATCGCGCGGGCGGGCTACGCGCTCTCGCACAGCAACAAGCTGGACATCATCGTGGAGTACTTTATCGTGCATCATGAGTACGACATCTTCACCATCAACGAGACACTCTTCGCCTTTGGCCAGCCGCTGCTCGGCTGCTGAATTTGTCGCATGGCAAGCGACCGCATGACCCCTTGCTTTCGGTACAATGAAGATACAAAAAGCAAGGGGGCAGGCAATCATGAGAAAAGGTTTGACGGAGGTCGTATTCATCCTAGACCGCAGCGGCTCGATGAGCGGGCTGGAGGCAGACACCATCGGCGGGTTTAACTCGCTGATTCGGAAGCAGCGCAAAGAGGAGGGCGAGGCCATCGTCTCGACCGTGCTGTTTGACGACGCATGCGATGTGATCCATGACCGCGTGCCAATCGCGAAGGTGGAGAATCTGACAGAGGAGACTTACTTCGTGCGGGGCTGCACGGCGCTCTTAGATGCTGTTGGCGGCGCCATCCATCACATCGGCAATGTCCACAAGTACGCGCGCGAGGAGGACCGCCCCGAAAAGACGCTCTTCATCATCACGACTGACGGTCTGGAGAATGCCAGCCGCCGCTATACCTACGCGAGGGTCAAGGCGATGGTCGAGCGTCAGAAAGAGAGATACGGCTGGGAATTCCTCTTCCTGGGCGCTAATATCGATGCCATCCGCGTGGCGGGCAACATCGGCATCTGCGCCGACTTTGCCGCGACGTACCTGCACGACGAGAAGGGCACGGCCCTGAACTACGAGGTCATGGACGAGGCTATCCGCGAGGTGCGGTGCAGCAAGGCGCCTCTGTCGTCCAATTGGAAGAAGCGCATCGTAGAAGATGCCGAGCGGCGGGGCAGGATGTGAATCGGAATAGGCAAGAGGGGCAGCACCTTCATCTGGTGCTGCCCCTCTTCTTGTATCGCTTTATGCTTTGTCGGCCTTGTCCTGCTCGTCTTTTTTCTCCTCGACAATCTCGGCCTCAAAGACCATGATGGTGTCGGCGTCGGAGCAGCAGAATTCGGCCTTGCCCTTTTCCTGACCGGGGATGGTGCCGCCGTAGCGCAGGATGTCGATGTAGGGGAAAGCGCAGTGCATGGCCATCGGGCAGATCTTGCCGCGGTCTTCGTCGAAGTCGAATACCTCGCCGACATGATGGCCGCGATGGCAGCCCATCTTGCCGCGGCGGTCTGTGATGGTGATCTTGATCTTTGGTCGTCTTCTCATGGGAAAACCTCCTGCTGTCTGTGGTATAATGATAGTGAAACAAACACTTGTTGGAGTGAGTGGTGATCGGAAGGGGATGGCCGGATATGGATTCAACACGATTGGAAGAACTCGGGGCGTTCTTAAAGATCTTTCAGCCCATTTACGCGCGCCGCTTGGAAAAGACGCGTCTTGAGCGCATGCGCTTCGCCTATTACACGAGCGCGAGCACAGGCATCAATATCCTCAAGGGCCATGCACTATGGATGCGCGCGGCAGCCTGCATGAATGACTACCGCGAGATTGACTACGGCATCCAGCTGCTCAACAAGACGGTCTACGGTTCGGATTACCGGCGCGAGCGCATCCAGCATCTGGCGGAGCGCCTCGACTGGGGGACGAACGTGCTCGACTCGATGATGAGCGACCTCAACAAGAATGAGCGGCGCTACATCACGAACACATATCTGGCCTGCGTCTCGGAGCACCGGCCGCGTGAGCGCGGCAAGGGGCGTCTCTCGATGTGGCGCGCTTACGGCCGCAAGACGGGCGTGGCTTTTGTCCTGAAACCAACGTCTATCTTTCAGCGCCTGGAACCTCTGCCGCTGCGGCTGACGCCCGTCGAATACCTCACGCAGGGGCAGTTCACAGAGGGATTTGACTGGATGCTCGACAACATCGACACGTATCTTGATGACCTGCGCCGCTACGAACCGGCAAAGGTGCTCGAGTACTTCGTCAACATGCTCATGACCTCTCTGTTCTCCATCAAGAATCCCGGCTTCAACGAGGAGCGCGAATGGCGCTTCGTCTATCATGAGTCGGCCAGCAGCCACCTTCACCACGATATCGTCGTCGTCGACGGCATCCCGCAGGTCATCTACAAGCTGCCGCTGAGCAGCCCGTCCGCGCCGCAGACAGGGGTGCCGCTCGAGGAGGCGCTCGAGGAGATCATCATCGGCCCGAGCCAGTACGCTGAGGTCATCGAGCTCGCCTTTGTGCGCATGCTCGAAGAGCTCGGCATATCGAATGCCGCGGAGCGCGTGAGCAAGAGCAATATCCCGCTGCGCTGACGCAAGCCGCTTCGCATTCAGCCGTTCCTGTCATCTTGGCAGAGATCGTCGGGCTCACTCTGCCAGCATGTCATCTTCTTGACATTGAGGCAGCTGATGCGGCCGCCGGGCAGGTAGGAGCCCGTGTCGCAGTCGATGATGTGGTTGCGGAACAGCAGAGGATGGTGGCGCGTTTCATCGAAGTACTGGACTGGCGTATGGCCGATGACGACCGTCTCGCGTCCCGTATATTCTTCGTAGAACTCCGTGCGGATCCAGAGCATGTCATCGACCTGATCGGCATATGATTTTTGCGGCAGGAAGCCCGCATGCGTGAAGATGTATTCTTCGCCGACGGCGGCGAGATGGTCGAGCGACAGCACGAATTCCAGCAGCCGATGATAGATGCCGGGATCGCTCTGATAGACGCGTGCAAGGCTCTCGAACGTCGCCTGGCCGCCGCTGCGGAGCCAGCCGTGGCTCATGTCCATCGGCTCGCGGATGCTGTGATCCTGGAAATAGTGGAGCATCATGGCCTCGTGGTTGCCCGTCAGCGTGATGACATGCGGGCTCTTCTCGGCGAGCTCCATGACCATCTGCAGGACTTCTGCACTGTAGGCGCCGCGGTCGATGTAGTCGCCGAGGAAGACGAGCAGGTCTTCCTGCGGATCGTAGGGAACGTGATGCCATAGCGACAGAAAGCGCTGCCAGTTGCCGTGGATGTCGCCGATGGCGAGGATACGGCGGAACGCCGTGCTGTCCGGCACGATGACGAGGCCGCCCTCCCTTGAGATGGCTCCCCGCTCCGATGACCGGAGCGCTTGCCGTTTTTCTGCGATTTCATCTAAGATAGTCATATGCACCGTCCCCTCTGCGCAACGCGAAAAGCCGCCACCGCCGTATCCCTGCTGATACACGCCGTGACGGCTTTCTTTCATTATAGCAAAAATGACTTAAAACATCTAGACAATCTGATGCGGGCAGAGTGCCGTCGTGTGTGTATTCTCTTGGATGACAGCGGCAGGGCTCTGCGCTATAATAGATATTATACCGTATAGAAAGGAATGGATGCGATGATGGTCATATTCAAGCGCCTGTTGCCCGTTCTTCTCGTCCTGACGCTTCTCCTGTCAGGCCGTATGGGGGCAGAGGCTTCGCCGGAGATCACGGATGCGCGCGCGACGGCGTCTTATTGGACACAGCGCAATCCGCAGGGCGATACCGTTCTCCTGACGGGGGAACAGGTCAAAGCCGCGAATGAGGCACTGCGTCGCCGCAATGATACGCTCTTTGACCTCGCGTCGGTGCCAGAGAGCGTCTCTGGTGCAGAGGTGCGGCAGCGCATCGAGAAGGTCCAGGCGATTGGCGATTTTGATACAGCCGAACTGCCGTCTCTCTACAAGAATGGCAGTGCCCTGACGGCTTACAGCTACGCATTTGCGCGCAAGAACTGCAATCTCGATGCACTGCCGGAGCGCACAGAGACGCGCTACGGTGTGGTGACGCGCCGCGCCAACCTGCGCCTGCTTCCTGAGGCAGCTGGCTGGTTTGAGAGTGCAGGCGATGTGCATTACGATACGCTGCAGGCGACCGCACTCGATCCGGCTGAGCCGGTGGCCGTGCTCGGCGACAGCTACGACAAGAAGTTCGCCTTTGTGCGCACGCGCTTCTACGATGGCTGGCTCGCGAAGGAAGACTTCGCTGAGACGGACCGCGCGACATGGGAAAACTTTGTCCATCCCGCGGATTTTGCTGTCATCACGGCCAACAAGAAGACCATCGGGAACGGTGCAGGGGAGACACTGCTCTTCCAGATGGGCGCAACGATACCGCTCGCTGCAGGTGCAGACGGGGGCAAGGTGCTCCTGATGCCGGTCAGCGATAACGGCACACTGCAGATAAAGAGGCGCCCGGCCGCCTTTGACGCGACACTGCATGAGGGCTTCCTGCCTTGTACCGAAAACAACTTCGTGCGTCAGGGATTCCGCTTTCTCGGCGATGAGTACGGCTGGGGCGGTCTCGATGACAGCGTCGATTGCTCCTCATTCGTCGGCGACGTCTACCGCAGCATGGGCATCGAGCTGCCGCGCGATGCCGACCAGCAGGCTAAGTCGATGGCGAATGTCATCGACCTGTCGGGCATGGGCGAAGCGGACCGGCTGGCCGCGCTGGAGTCGTGCGTGCCGGGCACGCTGCTGGCCAACAACACGCATGTCATGATGTACCTCGGACAGGATGACGCGGGAACGCCGATTGTCCTGCAGTCGATGAGCAGCTGGTTCAGCTTCGGCAGTGATTATGGCAAGCATTACCTGCGCAAGGTCATTGCTTCGACGGCGACCTTCCTCAACTTCAGCGGCGTGCCGTACATCAACGGCGTGCACTACCTCGGCTCACTGCGCTGAGCCATAAGAGCTTTTTAGATGGGAGTATAATTTATGAAGAGTCCTTTGCGCTATCAGTTCTCGGAGTATGACTGCGGTCCGACGACGATGCTCAATGCAGTCAGCTATCTCTTTGAGCGCGAGGAGATCCCGCCGGAGATCATCCGCAATGTCATGCTCTACAGCCTCGACTGCTACAGCCAGAAGGGAGAGCCGGGGCGGGCGGGGACGAGCCGCATGGCGATGATGTTCCTCTCGAACTGGCTTGACGGCTTTGGCCGTGCGACGAATTTGCCGCTCTCGAGTCAGTACCTTTCAGGAAAATCCGTCTACATCGGGCAGGAGAGCTTCATCAACGATGCCCTGCATCGCGGCGGTGCAGCCGTTGTGCGCCTCTTTTATGATGTCGAGCACTACGCCCTTCTGACCGGCGAGCTGCCCGATGGCCGCATCCTGATGTTCGACCCTTGGTACGTGCCGGAGTCGTCCGACGAATTCCGCGGCACCGGCATCGAGATGAGCCTGCAGCATCCCCTGGCCTACAACCGCATCGTACCGGCCGACTGCTTCAACCGCGAGGAGAACGCCCCTTACGCCCTCGGTCCCGTTGAAGACCGCGAGGCTGTGCTGCTCTTCAATGCGCGCACCAAGAAGACCGCCCAGGCCACGATCGAGTACTTTATTTGATGTGCTCGACGCATTTGCCACTTTACAAGACTGTGACTCTATTGTATAATATAACTTGTCGTCGGGACGTAGCGCAGTTTGGTAGCGCGCTTCCTTGGGGTGGAAGAGGTCGCCTGTTCAAATCAGGTCGTTCCGACCATTTATCTGAAAATTGACCTCCTGTGAAAACAGGAGGTTTTTTTATGTAAAGGAGCACGATATGAGCGTACTTTATGTAAAGGAGCACGATATGAGCGTACTGGAGGTTTCGCATCTTTCGCACAGCTATGGCGGGCGGGAGATTTTTGAGGATGTTTCGTTCCGCCTGCTGAAGGGGGAGCATGTGGCGCTGGTTGGGGCGAATGGCGAGGGCAAGTCGACGTTCATGGCAATCATCACGGGCAAGCTGACTCCGGATGCGGGGCAGGTGACCTGGGCGAAGCGCACGAAGGTCGGGTATCTTGACCAGCACGCGGCGCTGAAGCCGGGCATGACGATCCGGGAAACGCTGCGCACGGCATTCGACCATCTCGTGACGCTCGAGCAGGAGATGCTCGCGGCCTACGACAAGATGGGCGAGGCAACGCCAGAGGAGATGGACAAGCTCATGAAGGATGTCGGCGACATCCAGGACATCCTCGAGGCGGGCAGCTACTATACGATTGACGCGCGCATCGAAGAGGTCGCAGGCGGCCTCGGCCTGCGCGACATCGGCCTTGACCGCAAGGTGGATGAGCTCTCGGGCGGCCAGCGCACGAAGGTCCTCCTGACGAAGCTCCTGCTCGAGAACCCGGAGATCCTGCTGCTCGACGAGCCGACGAACTACCTCGATGCCGAGCATATCGAGTGGCTCAAGAACTACCTGACGAATTACGAGAATGCCTTTATCGTCATTTCTCATGATGTGCCGTTCCTCAATGCCGTGACGAATGTCATCTGGCATGTTGACAACTACAAGCTCACGCGCTACACGGGAAGCTACGAGAAGTTCGAGGAGATGGCTGCGCTCAAGCGTCGCCAGGAAGAGGCGGCCTATGAGCGCCAGCAGGCGGAGATCAAGCGCGAGCAGGACTTCATCCAGCGCAACAAGGCGCGCGTCGCGACGCGCGGCATGGCCAACAGCCGTCAGAAAAAGCTTGACAAGATGGAAGTCCTGACGAAGCGCCAGGAGAAGCCAAAACCGCACTTCCACTTCCAGTCGGACCGCACGCCGTCGCGCTTCGTCATCGAGGCGCAGCGCCTCGTGCTCGGCTATGACACGCCACTGACAAAGCCTGTCGACATCAAGGTCGAGCGCAACAAGAAGATCGCGATCCGCGGCACGAACGGCCTCGGCAAGTCGACGCTCTTAAAGACGCTGCTCGGCCTCATCAAGCCGGTTTCAGGTGATATCGAGCATGGCGAATTCGTCTCGGTCGGCTACTTCGAACAGGAGGAGGCCAAGGGCAATATGAACACGGCCCTCGAAGAGCTCTGGCAGGAGTACCCCGGCATGACGAACTTCGAGGTGCGTGCGGCGCTGGCTTCGTGCGGCCTGACGAATGAGCACATCACGACGAAGATGACGGCGCTCTCAGGCGGCGAGGCGGCTAAGGTCCGCCTGGCCAAGATTATGCAGAAGCCGGTCAATCTGCTCGTGCTCGACGAGCCGACGAACCACCTCGACGTCGAGGCCAAGAAAGAGCTCAAGCGCGCACTGCAGGAGTACAAGGGCACGCTGCTGCTCGTCTCGCATGAGCCCGACTTCTACGAAGACCTCGTCGACACCGTCTGGAACATCGAGAGCTGGTCGACGAAAATCGTCTGACCTGATTTCATAGCAGAATAAAAAGACTCCGCTCTTTCCGTCATGCATCATGAATGACGGAAGGAGCGGAGTTTTTTGCTGCCCGCATCTCAGCCTGTTCGACTGTCAGGGCATCTGCGCAAGGCATGACTCGGATGCTTTATCGGTTTCGCTGGTCTTGCGGCTCTTGGCGACGAGGTAGGCCTGGTCCTCCCAGATGAGGACGGGGGCGGGTTCAAAGCCGTTGAAGCGCGTGGCGGAGACTGTCGTGTAGGCGCCGATGTCACTGACGAGCACCTTGGCGCCGATCGGGAGCTTCGGTGCGGGGAAATCGCGGTAGAGCACATCGATGCCGTCGCAGCTCGGCCCCGCGAATGTCGAGGGGACTTTCCTGCCTGTGCCGAAGCAGTGCAGCGGATATTCCCAGTGGTCGAACAGGATGCCCGAGAAGACACCGTAGATGCCTTCGTCGAGGATGTACCATGGGATATCGCCGCGCTGCTTCGTGCCGATGACGGAGGTCACAAGATTCATGGCTGTGCCGCAGAGGAAGCGGCCCGGCTCCGTCCAGACGGCCGTGTGCGGGAACAGGCGGTCGAGCTGTCGGTTGATGGCCTCGAGCATGGCGGCGAGGTCGACGTGCAGCCCTTCAGCCGACGGGATCGGGAAGCCGCCGCCGATATCGAGATCGGTCAGGTGCATGCCGGAGGCTTCGGCCTCAAGGAAAAGGTGATGAACGAGCAGCAGCGCTTCTTCGTACGCTGCGGTGGACAGGGACTGGCTGCCGACGTGGAAGCAGATGCCCTTGGCGTGGAGTCCGGACTGTTCGGCCTTGCGCAAGAGAGGCAGGGCCTTATCGAGCGGTGCGCCGAACTTCGTATTGAGGTCGACGAGCGCCTTGCTGTTGTGGACCTGCACGCGCACGAGGACATCGGCGCCGGGCGCCGCGGCAGCGAGTTTGGGAATCTCGCTGGCATCGTCGAACGTAAAGCGGCGGACGCCGAGACGGGAGGCCGCCGAAAAACCGCGTGTATCGTGGACCGGATTGGCGTAGATCATGCGTGAGCCGTCGACACCTATTGCGTGGAGCATCTCCATCTCGCCGGCTGAGGCGACATCGAAGTGCGAGCCAAGCGCAAAGAGGCGCTCGAGCACGCGCGGATGAGGGTTCGCCTTGATGGCATAGTAGATGCCGGCGCGTGGCAGGTGCTTGCGCAGGAACGCGTAGTTCTCGGCAACCCGGTCGACGGACAGCACGAGGAATGGCGTCGGCTGTCTCTTGGCCATTTCATTCATTTCGTTTTCGTTGAGGATAAAGCTTCTCATAACACAACCCTTCCTGTATTGTATCGCTTGATTACCGTTCCCTGAACGAAACGGAGCAAGAGACATGGCGATGCCAGTCCTCTTGCTCCGTTGCAGTTCAGGTCACGCTTAGTATAAGGCTTTTGCTGTCTCTTTTCAATAGGCGTGTATAAAAAAATAAAATATCTTTTTAAGTATACAAAAGACCTGCTCTGCGGATGCGCTGCAGAACAGGTCTTTGTGTGGATTATATGATGTTTAGGAGTTTAGGACAAGGGATTATTTGCCGAAGTAACGGTCGAAGAGGCCCTTGAAACCGCGGCCATGGCGAGCCTCGTCTTTTGCCATCTCGTGAACCGTGTCATGGACAGCGTCAAGGCCGAGCTGCTTTGCGAGCGTTGCGAGCTCTTTCTTGCCAGCGCAAGCGCCGTGCTCTGCATCGATGCGCATCGTGAGGTTCTTCTCCGTGCTGTTCGTCAGGACCTCGCCGAGGAGCTCAGCGAACTTAGCAGCATGCTCTGCTTCTTCGAATGCATAGCGCTTGTAAGCCTCTGCGATTTCCGGATAGCCTTCACGATCAGCCTGGCGGCTCATAGCGAGGTACATGCCGACTTCGGAGCACTCGCCCGTGAAGTTCTGGCGAAGGCCTTCGAGGATGCGCGGATCAACGTCCTTAGCAACACCGACGCGATGCTCATCTGCGAACGTCATCTCACCGCTCTGCTCAACGAACTTGGATGCCGGAGCATGGCAGATCGGGCACTCAGCCGGAGCTGCTTCGCCTTCGTAAACATAACCGCAAACCGTGCAAACAAACTTTTTCATAATGATAGCCTCCTAAAATATATCTTGATTTTCATACACATCGTAGGTGGGTACCGGCTGTCGGCTCTCGGCCGCTCACCGGTGTTGCTCACTTGCTATGCTTTGATTATACGGCATATGACAGCAAATAGGAATATCTATATGGAGCGATTGAAGAAGATTATCTCTCGAATGCTAATTTTATCTACTTGTATCGCCGTATATCACATTTTATTAAATAAATTAGTTACGGATAATAATTATTGAATATGGGACTGCCTGCTGATTTACCGAATGAATTCCGTGTGATATAATGAGGATACGTTTTGACTACAGACTATGAGACTATACCATATAGGAGCGATAAGAAACAAAAATGTTTACCTGTACAACGAATTCTCCCGAGGAGACTGCCCATTTGGCCGAGATGGTTGGACAAAAGATACGGGAGGGAACTGTGCTCTGCCTGGAGGGAGACCTCGGAGTCGGCAAGACTTTGTTCGTCCAGAGCCTTGCGCATACGCTCGGCGTCGAAGGCGAGGTGACGAGCCCGACGTTCAACCTCATGAACGTATACGAAGGCATCTGCCCGATCTACCACTTCGACCTCTACCGCCTCGAGACGGAGGAGGAGCTCGAGGACATCGGCTTCTATGAATACACGGAGGACCCAGAGGGCATCGTCGTCATCGAATGGTCGGACAAGTTTCCGCAGTGCATGCCGGAGGATCATGTCGAGGTCCGCATCGAGAAGTCGGACGATGCGGATGGACGCCGCATCACCTTCGCGAGTATCGGAGAGCGCTATCAGGAATTCATAAAGGAGTTGGAGTCATTTGTCTATCTTAGCCATTGATACGGCAACGCAAGTCTCGAGTGTCGCCGTGGCTTCTGCCGATAAGCTCGCAGCGGAGCTGACGATGCAGGCCAAGCTCACGCACTCGGAGACGCTGATGCCCCATATAAAGGAAGTCCTGCGCATG
Source organism: Mitsuokella sp. UBA4253 (assembly GCF_002395285.1). Lineage (NCBI taxonomy): Bacteria > Bacillati > Bacillota > Negativicutes > Selenomonadales > Selenomonadaceae > Mitsuokella > Mitsuokella sp. UBA4253. The sequence goes on from NZ_DGWR01000006.1 coordinate 52,923, forward strand.
GCAAACGTCAGGAAAGAGAATCTTGAGGGCATTGCCGTCAGCATAGGCCCGGGCTCCTTTACGGGGCTGCGCATCGGACTGGCGGCTGCGAAGGCTATGGCGTATGCCTTGAATCTTCCCATCGTCGGCGTCTCGACGCTCAAGGCGCTCGCCTTCCACTATCCCGTTCCGGGCATCCGCATCGTGAGCCTCTTGGATGCACAGAAGGGCAATGCCTACCGCGAGAGCTATGAGTGGGAACATGGAGAACTGCGCATCGTCAATCCTGTGGAGGTCCTGCCCATCGCGGAGATCCTCGCAGAGTGCACAGAGTCGGGGCGCGAAGTCGTCGTGCTCGGCGACATCGCTGCGCGCCGCATCCGCGGCAAGGTCGACCTGCCATCGAATGTCTCGGTCGCGCCGGCACATCTCGTCATGCCGCGGGCGGCCTGTGTCGCCATGCTCGGCCTGCAGGAGTTCGCTGCGGGCCATGCGGACAATGTCATGAACATGGAGCCCGTCTACATCCGCCGTAGCGAGGCGGAGGTCCTCTGGGAGAAGCGCCATCCGGAGGGTGCGAAATGAATCTGACTTTCCGCGAGATGAAGCCGGAGGATGCCGACGCTGTCGAGGCCGTGGAGAAGGCGTGCTTTGCCATCCCGTGGTCGCGCGAGTCGTTCTGGAAGGAAGCCGCCAACGAGAACACGTGCTACCTGCTCGCGCTCGATGGGGAGAAGGTCATCGGCTACGCCGGCTGCTGGATCTCCTTTGAGGAGGCGCAGATCACGAATGTCGCGATTGTGCCGGAGTGCCGCGGCCATAAAGTTGGCACGCGTCTCATGGCGGAACTCATTGCGCTCGTAAAGGCGCGCGGCGTGACGGCGATGACGCTCGAGGTGCGCCCGTCGAATGCACCGGCGCGCGCCCTCTACGCGCATTACGGCTTCCGCGAGGCCGGTGTCCGCAAGAAATACTACCATGACAATGGCGAAGATGCCATCATCATGTGGAATACGAAATTGTGATCGCTGTTCTGGCTGAGTGCAGCGATGAGGAGAGATTATTTTGGAAAAGGAAATCCTGACTCTGGGCATTGAGTCGAGCTGTGATGAGACGTCGGCTGCCGTGCTGCGTGGCGGCCGCACGGTCCTGTCGAACGTCATCTCGACGCAGATTCCCATTCACCAGAAGTTTGGCGGTGTCGTGCCGGAGATCGCTTCGCGCAAGCACATCGTCAACATCATGCCCGTCATCGATGAGGCCGTCCGCCAGGCCGGTGTGACGCTCACGGACATCGACCAGGTCGCCGTGACGTACGGACCGGGACTCGTCGGCGCACTGCTCGTCGGCGTCTCGGCGGCCAAGGCCCTGGCCTTTGCGCTCGACAAGCCGCTCATCGGTGTCAACCATCTCGAAGGCCATATCTTCGCGAACTTCCTCGCGGACCCGACGCTCGAGCCGCCCTTCATGGCACTCGTCGTCTCGGGCGGCCACACGGCGCTCGTCGATGTGCGCGGCTATGACACTTTCCACATGATGGGACAGACGCGCGATGATGCGGCGGGCGAGGCCTTTGACAAGATCGCGCGCGTCATGGGCCTGCCGTACCCGGGCGGCCCGCGCATTGATGCGCTGGCCAAGGAGGGCGACCCTCTCGCCATCGACTTCCCGCGCGCACTCGAGGAGAAGGGCAACTATGAGTTCAGCTTCAGCGGCCTCAAGTCGGCTGTTCTCAATTACATCAACAGCGAGAAGATGAAGGGGCATGAGCTGCGCAAGGCCGACATCGCGGCCTCGTTCCAGCACTCCGTCGTCGAGGTGCTCGTCGAGAAGGCCTTCGATGCCGTGCAGCGCGCAGGGCGCGATACGCTCGTGCTGGCCGGCGGCGTCGCGGCCAACAGCGGCCTCGAGGCGCGCCTGCGCGAGCGCGCCGCTGAGACTGGCGTGCGCTTCTTCTATCCAAGCCGCATCCTCTGCACGGACAATGCGGCGATGATCGCCTGCCGCGGCTACTATCAGGCGAAGCACGGCGACTTCAGCGACCTTTACCTCAACGCTGTGCCGGGACTCGGCTTGGAGGAAAGAGAATAAGAGAGCGATCTGGACCGTTGCCTATGAGCAGCGGTCTTTTTTGTTCATCAAATGTATTCATGAATTTCTGCATTACAAAGTATGCGTTTTCTGTTATACTGTATAGCAGAAATTGTAAAAGAGAGGTGCGGATATATGGATGACATTACACGGCTCTGCCGGGCGCAGACACGGCTCACGATGCTGCAAATCAGCCTGCTGGCCCGCATGGCGATCGTCTTTCCCTTCCTCGCGGACCTTGCACACGGCGAGCTCAAGGTCTACGTGAAGGCGAAGGACCCCGAGTACTTCCTGGTCATAGCACAGCAGCGGCCGCATACGGTCTACCTGCCGGGCAAGGAAAGTGCGGTCGGGAAGCTGGTGCGCTGCATCGAGGAGCCGCTCATCAAAGAGACGTTCCAGACGGGCAAGCCGGCGCGCGGCAAGCGCGAGCTGAATTACGGCTCGATGGTCGACATGTTCACATTCGGCATCCACGACGGCGACAAGGTCATCGGCGTACTGAATTTCGAGGTCGACCTCGACAAGCTTTCAATCGAGGGCTATTCGCACCTGCTCGATGCGGCGGTAGCCGTGCTCTACCATGCGCGCCACATCCTCAATCCAGAGCAGTTCCGCCCCATCACGGCGAGCGACGGCATCATCATCACGGATGCGCACAGCCGCATCGTCTTCGCGGATGCGGCGGCGCAGCGCATCTACCGCGTGCTCGGTGTCGGCAGCCTGCGCGGCGGTCATCTCTTTGACCGCCAGATGACGCAGCATGTCACGCGCGAGACGGTGGAGACGGAGCGTCCGTGGCAGAAGGAGATTACGGCAGGCGGGCTCATCCTCATCAGGCGCGAGATCGTCATCCGCGAGGGCGGCAATCTCTGCATGCGCATCGTCATCATCTCGGATGTCACGGAGACGCGCGCCAAGGATAAGGAAATCCGCATCAAGTCGGCTGTCATCCAGGAGATCCATCACCGCGTCAAGAACAACCTGCAGGCCATCGCGAGCCTGCTGCGCATCCAGGCGCGACGGGCCAAGACGGCCGAGGTAAAGGCAGCGCTGAAGGAGAGCGTCAACCGCATCCTCTCCATCTCCGTTGTCCATGAGTACCTCTCGCAGCAGGGCAGCGAGGACATCGATGTCCAGGAGGTCATGGGCCACATCTTCGACCTGGCTGCGCGCAACATGACAGACCGGGAGTTCACGATACGGACGGAGTTCCGGGGCCCACGCCTCATCCTGCCGTCGAAGTGCGCGAGCTCTGTGGCGCTCGTGCTCAACGAGCTCGTGCTCAATGCGATGGAGCACGCTTTCACGGGCCGCAAATCGGGCCTCATCGGCCTGGCCGTGCAGGAGGATGAAGACCACTGGCATCTCGATTTCTACGACGACGGCGTAGGGCTGCCGGATGGCTTTGAAGACTTGCCACGCAAGTCGCTGGGGCTGACGATCGTCCAAACGCTCGTCGAGGGCGACCTCGGCGGCACGTTCTCCATCGAGAACGACGAGCGGGGTCCTGGGCACGGCGCGCATGCGCGCCTGCGCATCCCGAAGGTGCAGCCGAATCCGACAGACGAGGGACAAGGCTGACGTGTCAGGCGCTATCGTTTTTGTTTTGTTGTTTTTGGAAAGATTGCAAGGGAAGGCTGGAATACTTATGGCACATGAGACGTTACGGATTGTCATTGCAGATAATGAATCCATCATCCGCATGGATTTGCGTGAAATGCTCGAAGAAGCCGGTCATGAGATCGTCGGCGAGGCCATCGATGGGCGCAAGGCGGTGGAACTGACGCGGCAGCATCGCCCGGACCTCGTCATCATGGATATCAAGATGCCGCAGATGGACGGCATCACGGCTGCGCGCAAGATCTCGGAGGAGAAGATGGCGCCTGTCCTGTTGCTCACTGCCTTCAGCCAGCCGGAGATCGTCGAGAAAGCCAAGGATTCCGGCGTCTTGGGCTATCTCGTCAAGCCGGTTCAGGAGAATAATCTCTTCCCGGCCATCGAGATTGCCATGTCGCGCTGGCGGGAGATGCAGGGCCTCGAGCAGGAGCTTGCCGGCCTGCGCGATTCGCTGGCCATGCGCAAGACGCTCGATCGGGCCAAAGGTATCCTCATGGCGGCCCATCATCTCTCTGAGCCGGAGGCCTACCGCCGCATCCAGCAGTACGCGATGATGAAGCGCCTGACCGTCAAGGAAGTCGCCGAGGCCATCGTCAAGGCAGCGGGCGGCAAGGTCTGAAGCTAATTGCATGGCTTTGCATATAACGATAACAAACAATAAAAACGTTTTGGACATCACAAAACCCTTGCTGTATAAGGAATTAGCAGGGGTTTTTGAATTTTGTCCAAAACAAATCAGGACGAAATAAAATGTCTTTTGATTGTTTTTAGGGGAAATAGCCACTATAATAAAGGTAACTTAAGTTAAAGGAATCCAGAGGGCTTCCAAGTGTACATAGGAGGCTGAAACATGAAGACAAGTGCTCGTACCGTCGCAATCATCCGGGATCTCCTGAATGGACTGGATGGAGGCGATACGATGACAGCTGGAATGATTGCAGAGCGACTCGGTGTCAGCAGCAAGACGATATCGAGGGAGCTCCCAAGAGTGGAGATGGTGCTGAAACCGTACGGCCTGGAGCTATTGCGGAAAACAGGGGCAGGCATCCGGATTGCAGGGAATCCTGCTAAGATTGAGGAACTGCGACAGGATGTCATGAACACGGAAACATCCGCCTTTACGCCGCAGCAGCGGCAGGTCATACTGGCCGGACAGCTCCTGCGGGCTGCGGAGCCCATCAAGCTTTTCTCTCTCGCGAGTGAATTGCAGGTGACAGATGGGACGGTCAGCCATGACCTTGACAAACTCGAAGCGTGGTTCCGACAGCGCGGGCTCCTGCTCGTGCGTCGGCCGGGGCTCGGTGCATACGTCAAGGGGAGTGAGCGCGACATACGCCGCGCACTCGTCGAGATCGTCTATGCGAATCTCGATGAAGAGCGTCTCTTGCAGCTGTTCCATGGTGCGATATCTGATGCGCATGAGAGCTGGGGGGCAGCGGAGCGATATCTGCTGAATCTCGTCGATGAACAGATGATACATGATCTGGAGCACCTGGTGCATGAGATGGAGAGCGGCCTGCCGCACCATCTCTCGGATACAGCGTTCATCGGCCTCGTTGTCCACCTGTCGCTGGCGATCCAACGCATGCAGAAACACGAGGATATCCACATCGACGCGGAGACGCTGGCAATCTTGCGCAAGCGCCGTGAGTATCAGCTGGCTGCAGAGCTCGCGCAGCGCATTGCGTCAGAGTTTGCAATCGAGGTGCCGGAGGATGAGATTGGCTACATCGCCATGCATCTGATGGGAGCTCGGAGCCTTTACCGCAAGGATGATCATCAGATCGCTTCGGTCATGGATAATTTTCATCTCGTGCGCCTGGCGCGCTCCATCATGAAGTGCGCAGAGCAGGAGACAGGAAAGAAGCTCCTGGACAATAAGGAATTGTTCCTCGGGCTGGTCAATCATCTTGGACCATCCATCAGCCGCCTGCGCATGCACATGGATATCCGCAATCCTCTCTTGAAGGAGATGCAGTCGACCTATCCTCAGCTCATGGAATTGGCGCGCAAGGCAGTAAAGCCAGTGGAGCAGGAGCTCGGGGAGACATTCCCGGAAGCAGAGATTGCCTACATTGCCATGCATCTCAGCGCTGCTCTGACAGAACGTCATGAGGCTAAGATGCAGCCTGCCCGCGTCATCGTGGCCTGCCAGACTGGCATGGGGACGAGCCGCATGCTGGCTGCTGGGCTGAGGCGGACGTATGAGGAGATCGAGATTGTCGACCTCGTCTCAGCGCTTCAGGTCAACCGGGACTATGCGCGGCGCATGGAAGCGGATTTCGTCATATCGACGGTGCCGATCCCCTGGTCACCGCTGCCGGTCGTGGTCACGACGCCGCTCCTCGATGCGGCCGATAAGGCAAGAATCGAGAAGGAGCTCATGCGTCAAGCAGACCATCGCACACATTATGCGACTGCGGTGAAGGAACGAGAGGTAATCCCTTTTGTTGAGTCGCTGCGCCGCATGGATGCGTACAATCAGGCAATCCAGTCCTTGCTCCGTCACTTCTTCAGCCAGGAGATCACGCTTCCCACGCCGCACATCGAGGATATCTGCCGGGCCGCTGGCCGGGCTGTTTCCGAGGATGTTGCAGCGCAGCAGGGAATCGCAGAAGCGCTGTTGGCGCGAGAGTCCAAGGGAGAGACAATCCTGCGGGGCAATGCGATGGTCTTGCTGCATGCCAGGACGGATTTTGTGCCCGGTCTGCGCTTCGGCATCCTGCATCTGGAGCAGCCGATGCTGTATCCAGAGAAGAATGGCGAGGCCGTGCGCACTGCTGTCGTGATGCTGGCTCCGAAGGAGAGCCGCTGTGAGGCGCTGGAGACAATCGGCACCGTTTCAGCAGCTCTGCTGGAACGCTGGGGGCTGATTGCTCTGCTCAATGAGGGCAACCAAGACGCCATCTACCAGGAACTCGAGCACATCTTCAGAGATTTTTACCAAAAAAAACAACAGGAACTCTTTGGAAATCCGTAAGATAAGATCAGGTTTTATTTATCGTTTATATGCAATGCAAATGGAGGGAAAACTTTATGAGCAACCAGAAAAAAGAAGGCGCTCAGGAAGCCATGCAGAAGTTTGGCCGCTTCCTTTCCGGCATGGTCCTGCCGAATATTGGCGCATTCATCGCATGGGGCCTTTTGACGGCCCTGTTCATTCCGACTGGCTGGTGCCCGAATGAGTATCTGGCTCAGGTCGGTGCTCCGATGAGCAAGTGGCTCATCCCGCTGCTGCTCGGCTATAGCGGCGGTGCCGCTATCTACGGTCATCGCGGCGGCGTGCTCGGCACGATTGCAACGGCCGGTGTCATCGCAGGTTCGGACATCCCGATGTTCCTCGGCGCCATGATCATGGGCCCTCTGGGCGGCTGGGTCATCAAGAAGTTCGATAAGGCCATCGAAGATCACATCCCGACTGGTTTTGAGATGCTCGTCAATAACTTCTCGGCCGGCATCATCGGCGGTATCCTCGCTATCCTGGCCTTTACGGGCATCGGCCCTGTCGTCCTCGCGGCTAATGCCGTCCTGCGCGCTGGCGTTGAAGCCATCGTCGCCATGGGCCTGCTGCCGCTCGCCTCGATCATCATCGAGCCGGCCAAGGTCCTCTTCCTCAACAATGCAATCAACCACGGCGTCCTCTCTCCGCTCGGCATCCAGCAGGCTGAGCAGTACGGCAAGTCCATGTTCTTCCTGCTTGAAGCAAACCCTGGTCCTGGTTTTGGTGTCTTGCTCGCGTACTGGTTCTTCGGCAAGGGCATGGCAAAGGAATCCACACCGGGTGCCATGATTATCCACGTTCTTGGTGGTATCCATGAAATCTACTTCCCGTACATCCTCATGAAGCCGGTCCTCGTTCTCGCTGTCATCGCTGGCGGCATGTCCGGTGTCTTCACGCTGAATCTCCTCGGCGGCGGCCTGATCGCTCCGGCATCGCCGGGCTCCATCCTCGCAGTTCTCGCCATGACGCCGAAAGGCGCATTCCTCGCAAATGTCGCAGATTTCATCGTTGCTACGGCTGTTTCCTGCGCGGTCGCTTCCATCTTCATCAAGGGGTCGCACGATGATGGCAGCGAAGAATCGCTCGAGGCTGCTCGTGAATCCATGACAGAGATGAAGAACCGCGGCAAGGATATGCCGTCCAATGACAATGAAAAGAAAGTCTCGGGTGCAGAACTCAAGCGCATCGTCTATGCTTGCGATGCAGGTATGGGCTCTTCGGCTCTCGGTGCTGCTGGACTGCGCAAGAAACTCAAGAAAGCCGGCTACACGGATATCTCGGTCACGAACTGTGCAATCGGCAACATTCCGAAGGATGCTCAGCTCGTCGTCTCCCATGAGAAGCTCGCGGAGCGCGCTCTTGAGGACAGCCCGCAGGCTGAACACATCTGGGTCAAGGACTTCACACAGAACAATGTTTTCGACATCGTTTCGGCACGTCTCAAAGGAGAGGGCGTAGAGACGAAGGCAGCGCCTGTCCAGGAAGACACGGTCAAGGAAGGCATCTTGACGAAGGCAAATGTCAAAGTCGGCCTCAAGAGCGTTTCGAAAGAAGAGGCCATCAAGGCCGCCGGTGAACTGCTCGTCAAGGGCGGTTATGTTGAGGAGCCGTATATCCAGGGCATGCTGAACCGTGAGAAGGATATCACGACGTATATCGGCAAGGGCATTGCCATCCCGCACGGCGAGAATGCCGTCAAAGAATGCGTCAAGGAATCCGGTATCGTTGTCCTGCAGTATCCGGACGGCGTCCAGTTCGGCGATGATAAGGCATACCTCATCATCGGCATCGCAGGCCGTGGCAACGACCATCTGGCCATCCTTGCAAACCTCGCCACGACCATGGACGAGTACAGTGATGAGCAGCTGCACGAGCTCTACACGACGAAGGATCCGGATGTCCTTTACAAAGTGTTCACGAAAGTGGATTAAGAGATGCAATGATGAGCAGGCTGCTGCTTTGCAACCGCTCCGCAAGTGATTCAAGTGAAAGAAGTATGGGCCCCGGCCATGCAATTGACCGGGGAGTCCATATGACAATAGGAGGAAATATGATCATGAAACAGGCAATCCATTTTGGTGCTGGCAATATCGGCCGCGGCTTTATCGGTGAACTGCTCGTCCAGTCCGGCTATGAAGTGACGTTTGTCGATGTCAACGAAGAGCTGGTCGAGACGATCAACGCGAAGAAAGGCTACAACATCCAGATCGTTGGTGATGAGCCGCAGACGATCCACATCGAGCATGTCAAGGCTATCAATAGCAATACGAACCTCGAGGACTTGCTCACGGCTATTGTCCATGCCGATATCGTCACGACAGCAATCGGCCCGAACATCCTGAAGTTCATTGCGCCGAATATTGCCAAAGGTCTCGAACGCCGTGTCAAGGAAAATACGACGCCGCTCAATATCATTGCCTGCGAAAACATGGTCGGAGGCTCGACTGTGCTCAAGAATTTCGTCTATGAGCATCTTTCGGATGAGGCCAAGCCGCTTGTCGATGCGTATATCGGCTTCCCGGATGCTGCTGTTGACCGCATCGTGCCGCTGCAGCACAATGAGGAACCCCTGCTCGTGCAGGTCGAGCCGTACAGCGAGTGGGATGTCAACCGCACGCAGGCTAAGGGCGAAGTACCGGAGATCAAGGGCCTTACCTGGGTAGACAATCTGCAGGCATATATCGAGCGCAAACTCTTCACCGTCAATACGGGACATGCTTCGATCGCTTATCTTGCCTATCAGAAGGGCATCAAGGATATCTACAGCGCCATGCAGGATTCGGAGATTGTCGCCTTTGTCCGCAAGGTCTGGGGCGAGACGGGCAGCATGCTCATCGAGAAATACGGCTTTGATCCGGCAGCTCATCAGAAATACGTTGAGACGACGGAGAAGCGCTTTGCCAACCCGCATCTCTCCGATGAGGTCACTCGTGTGGCCCGCGGCCCCAAACGCAAGCTCGGGGCTAAGGATCGTCTCGTGAGCCCGGCAACGCAGCTGATTGCCCAGGGCAAGACGCCGGCAGCCCTTGCCAAGGTCATCGCAGCTGCCCTGCACTTTGACTATGAAGGCGACAAGGAAGCCGTGGAAGTACAGGCTTATGTCAAGGAACATGGTTATGAGGAAGCTCTGACGCACTTCACGGGTATCGAGAAGGGCAGCAAGCTTTACGACCTGGTCGATGCAGAGCTCAAGGCTTACGAAAAATGACACTAAAATAGTATTTACATATTGACAAACTATGTTATTTCGCTTATGATGAATACATCGTTTGAAGAGAACTGACCAGAAAAATGGAGGTTCTAAGGCAGGCGCGCCATGCGCCAGCCTTAGGACCTCTTTTCTTTTGTTTTGTATGGATGATTTGTGAGGTGATGGCAGTGGAACATATCTTTGTGCAGGCCAATGGAGTGTATCAGAGCATGCTGCACGGTTACGCAGATATCGTGCGACTGGGCATGAGTATGCTGCGCATCGGTGCCATCGGTTTTGGCGGCGGCAATGCTCTGATTCCCGTCATTGAGAAGGAAGTCGTGGAAAACGGCAAGCTCGTCACAAAGCGCGCGTACGATGAGGATGTCGTCGCGGCCTGCATCACGCCGGGGGCTCTGCCTGTCGAGATTGCGGCAGGCATCGGCCAGAGGCTCGGCGGCCATGCGGGCATGCTCGTAGCATCTTCGATGATGGCTCTGCCGGGAGCCCTCCTCACCATCCTGATCCTTGCGGTGCTGACGGGAGAACAAGGGGCTGCCCTGACGGGGATCCGCTATGCTTCGATCGGCCTCGGTGCGTTCATCATCAGCCTGTTGACAGCTTATGTGCTTAAGACGCTCAAAGCGATGCGGCAGGCCGGTACGCGCGTGTTCCGCACGATGTGCCTGGCGATGGTGGCGGTATTCCTGCTCTCTTCGGAGGCAAACCTCTACGCACTGCTCGGCATTCCGGCTAAGCCTGTGTTCAATCTGTCCATCCTGTCCATCCTCGGGCTTTCGTTCTTCCTGATTGTCTACCTAGGCAGCGGCATCTCGCGGGCAAAAGCCATTGTGGCCGGCCTGCTCACAGCCTCGTTCCTGCTGAGCGGCAGTCATCCTTTGGCACCGGCTCTGACAGGCGTCCACGATGCCACCATCCTGCTCATGGGATGGCTCGGTTTCAGGGGGCTTGTCAAGAGCTTCCGCATGGGCGGAGAATCCGTCGATGGCGTAAAGCTTCTCAAGGACACGCTGTGCGATGCATTCGTCTGGCTGGCTTTCGCCTTGGCGCTTAGCCTGCCGGCCATCGCGATGGTGCAGGGTAGTCCGGCGTACATCGGGGAGGGGTTCCTCTCGTCGCTGCTCTCATTTGGCGGTGGCGATGCTTACCTGACGATTGCCGACGGCCTCTTTGTGCAGGGCGGCACGGTTGCTGGTGCTGATTTCTATGGCCAGCTCGTCCCTGTGGCCAATGCCCTGCCAGGGTCAATTCTCTGCAAGATCCTCACGGGAATCGGCTATCTTTCTGGCCTTCGCATGGGCGGCATGAGCGCAGGCCTCGCTCTCTCGCTGGCAGGCTTTGCCGTCAGCGTCGCGGCGTCGGGCTTGATCTTCGGCATCATCGCGCGCCTGCTGCGGACCTTTCACGACGTGCCGGTCTTCCGCCAGATCAGCCTCTGGGTGCGTCCCATCATCAGCGGCTTGCTGCTCAATGTTGCACTCTCGATGCTGCGCACGAATCTGGAGATCGGCACGGGGCTGCTGGTGCCGGAAGGGATTGTCCTTACGATGAGCATCCTGCTGGCAGTCTTCTGCCTCTACCTGCTCTTTGTGCGCAGGAAGGCTATGACCGTGCCGATGCTCGTGTCGGCAGCAGCGGGATTTGGACTTTTCCTCATCTGAATGGTGTATGTATCGATTGTTACCATGGAGTGCTTTTAGGAGAGATGATATGAAGAATGTAAAGCTGAAGCGGAGCCGCCTGGAGACAGATGTGCTCATCATCGGCGGCGGCACGGCTGGCTGTTATGCCGCCATCAAGCTCGGCGCAGAGAAGGAGCTGCGCGTGCTCGTCGCTGAAAAAGCGAATATCGAACGCAGCGGCTGCCTGGCCGCGGGTGTCAATGCGCTTAATGCCTACATTTCGAACGGCCACACGCCGGCCGACTACGTCGAGTATGCGCGCAAGGATGCGGAGGGCATTATCCGCGACGATCTCATGATGACAATCGCGGAGTCTGTCAACGAGGTCACGGAAGACCTCGAGCGCCGCGGGCTCGTGATCCTGAAGGATGAAAGCGGGAATTATGTCACGCGCGGGTGGCGCAACGTCAAGATCAACGGCGAGAATATCAAGCCGCTCCTGGCCAAGGGCGTGCGCGAGCAGAGCAATGTCACCGTGCTCAATCACGTCAATATCACAGATCTCAAGGTCACGAACGGCACGGTGCACGGTGCCTGGGGCTTTTCTGTTCGCGATTTGACCGCTTACGACATAGAGGCGAGAGCGGTGCTCATCGCGACGGGCGGAGCTGCAGGACTTTACCGCCCCAATAATTCAGGTTTTTCGCGCCACAAGATGTGGTATCCGCCGTTCAACACGGGGGCAGGCTATGCGATGGGCATCCGTGCTGGCGCAGAGATGACGACGCTCGAGCACCGCTTCATTGCATTGCGTTGCAAGGATACGATTGCGCCGACCGGCACGATCGCACAGGGCGTCGGGGCCAAGCAGGTCAATGCCAGAGGTGAAATCTATGAGACGAAGTACGGTCTCACGACACCGCAGCGCATCTTCGGGACTGTGGAGGAGAACCGCAAGGGTAACGGTCCCTGCTACCTCGATACGCGTCACATCACAGCAGAGCAGCAGGGCGATCTCTATCATGCATACCTCAACATGGCACCGGCGCAGACGCTCAAGTGGATCGAGAGCGGCAAAGGGCCGAAAGAGCAGCCTGTCGAGGTCGAGGGTACAGAACCATATGTGGTCGGCGGCCATACGGCCAGCGGCTTCTGGGTCGATACAAAGCGGGAAACGACCGTTCACGGGCTGTTTGCCGCCGGTGATGTCGCAGGCGGTGCCCCGCAGAAATACGTGACGGGAGCACTCGCTGAAGGTGAGATTGCTGCCGAAGCGCTGGCTGGATACCTCGTCGCTGGCAGGGACAAGGAAGCGCTTGGCGACCGGCGTGAAGATGCGCCTGCCTGGACGGATTACGAAGCATATCTCTCGCATGAGACCGGCAATCTGACGGCAGAGCAGCTGGAAGAAGCCATGCAGAAGGTCATGGACGAGTATGCAGGAGGCATCCATACAGACTACCGTTACAACAAGAGCCGCCTGGAATTGGCAGATGAGAAAATCAAGCATCTTGAATCCCTGCTGCCACAGCTCGCAGCAGATGGCCCGTACGAACTGCTCAAGATCTATGAGCTGCGCGAGAGGCTGACGGTCTGCCGTGCCCTCATTGCGCACCTCCTCGCGCGCCGCGAGACGCGCTGGCATACGTTCGGCGAGAATGCCGACTATCCGGAACAGTCGCCGGAGGGCTGCTGCTACATCAATTCGCGCTGGGAAAACGGATCCTTCCATATATATAGAAGGCCGCTGGTCAAAGGAGGTCATTATGAGCATACGCATCCATGAGGACCGCTGCATCGGCTGCGGCCGCTGCACGGAAGCCTGCCCCGGCAATCTCATTCTCTTGCAGGATGGACCGTCGGGCAGGAAGGCGAAGATCCGCGAGGTCCGCGATTGCTGGGGCTGTACGGCCTGCATGAAGGAATGTCCTGTCAGTGCGATAGGCTACTTCCTCGGTGCTGACCTTGGCGGCAGTGGCAGCACGATGACAATCCACAAAGAAGGTCATTACTATCACTGGCATATCCGCAAGGCTGACCAGCAGGAGGTCACAATTACGATCGATCGCGAGAATGCCAACCAATACTGAGTAAGGAGTCAATACATATGGGAAAATTATCGCATCTCGATGCACTCGAGGCCGAGGCCATCTACATCATTCGAGAGGTTGCGGCCGAATCCGAGAAACCAGTCATGCTCTATTCCATCGGCAAGGACAGCACGGTCATGATGCATCTTGCCCTCAAGGCCTTTTACCCGGAGAAGCCGCCGTTCCCGTTCCTGCACATCAACACGACGTGGAAGTTTCATGAGATGATCGCCTTCCGCGATGCGCAGGCGAAGAAGTACGGACTCGACATGATCGAGTACAAGAATGAAGAAGGGCTGGCAGCCGGTGTCAATCCGTTTGACTACGGCGCCTCGTATACGGACATCATGAAGACGCAGGCCCTGAAGCAGGCTTTGACGAAATACGGCTTTACCGCAGCGTTCGGCGGCGGCCGCCGCGATGAGGAGAAATCGCGTGCCAAGGAACGCATCTTCTCGTTCCGCAATGCGGCCCAGGCCTGGGATCCGAAGAATCAGCGCCCGGAGATGTGGAAACTCTACAATTCCCAGATCAACAAGGGCGAGAGCATCCGCGTCTTCCCGTTGTCCAACTGGACGGAGAAAGATATCTGGCAGTACATCCGCCGCGAGAACCTCGAGATTGTTTCCCTGTATTTTGCCAAGGAGCGCCCGGTCATCGAGCGCGACGGCAATCTCATCATGATTGACGATGACCGCATCGTCAAGAAGCTCAATCTAAGGCCAGAGGATATCGAGCACAAGAAGGTCCGCTTCCGCACGCTCGGCTGCTATCCGCTGACAGGGGCTGTTGAGTCAGAGGCGGATACGTTGGATGCAATCGTGGAGGAGACACTCGGCGCTGTCGAATCGGAGCGCACGAGCCGTGTCATCGATCACGAGGGAGCCGGCAGCATGGAACGCCGGAAACGGGAGGGTTATTTCTGATATGAACGATTTACTCAAATTCATCACCTGCGGAAGCGTCGACGACGGCAAGTCCACGCTCATCGGCCATCTCTTATACGATGCAAAACTCATCTATGCCGATCAGGAAGAAGCGCTGCTGCTCGACTCGAAAGTCGGCAGCCGCGGCGGCGCCATCGACTATTCGCTGCTCCTGGACGGGCTTCTCGCAGAGCGTGAGCAGGGCATCACGATCGATGTCGCCTATCGCTACTTCACGACGGACAACCGCAGCTTCATCTGTGCGGACACGCCGGGCCACGAGGAGTACACGCGCAATATGGCCTGCGGTGCATCGTTTGCAGACCTTGCCGTCATCCTCGTCGACGCGACGCAGGGCGTCCTGACGCAGACGCGCCGCCATGCCCGCATCTGCGCTCTCATGGGTATCCGGTACTTTGTCTTTGCCATCAACAAGATGGATCTCGTCGACTACTCGGAAGCGCGCTTCAAGGAGATCCAGGCGCAGATCGAGGCCCTGCAGCAAGAGCTTCATCTTCACGATGTCAAGCTCATTCCTGTATCGGCGACAGAGGGAGACAACGTCACGAAGAAGTCGTCTGCCATGGCTTGGTATGACGGCCCGACGCTGCTCGATTATCTGGAGCAGGTCGACGTCAGTGCCGTTCACGAAGAGGGCTTCTACATGCCCGTTCAGCGCGTCTGCCGCCCAAATCACGAATTCCGCGGCTTCCAGGGCCAGATCGAGAGCGGCAGCATCGCCGTCGGCGATACTATCACCTCACAGCCGAGCGGCGAGCAGGCCGAAGTCAAGAAGATCCTCGTGGCCGACCATGAAGCCGAGTTGGCGTTCAAGGGGCAGCCGGTCACAATCCAGCTCAACCGCGAGGTCGACGTCTCGCGCGGCTGCGTGCTCGAGAAGGGCAGCCATGTCCGCCAGGCCGCGAACTTCAAGGCTGAGATCCTCTGGATGGATGATGTGCCGCTTTCCATCGGCAAGAACTTCATGGTATTTCTCGGCACCAAGAAAATCCCGGGTATCCTGACGAAGATCGATTACCGCATTGACATCAATACGGGCGAGCATGTCGAGGCAACTGGCCTCAAGAAGAACGAGATCGCGCTCTGCGAGATCGCCGTGACGGAGCCGATCGTGCTCGACACATTCGATCATCACCGCACGCAGGGCGAGCTCATCCTCATCGACCGCATCAGCAATATGACGTCGGCCTGCGGTGTCGTGCGCGAGATTCCTGACGGGACAGAGAAGCGCCACTTTGCGGCAAATCAGCAGATGCGCAGCGCGCTCAACTGGCAGGCACCTCTTGCCGTCGCTTTCGAGCCTGCAAAAGACGGGATCTCGCTTGCGACCGTTGAAGAAGCCGAGTACTACCTCGTGCGCAACGGCCGCCACACTTACCTCTACCATCCGAGTGCGGACGAAGATCCTGCTCCGGTGCTCCGCCACCTGCTGCAGGCGGGCCTCGTCGTCCTGCTTGTGCTCGACAAAGACCAGCCATTGCCGGAAGGCGTCCGGACCTTCAGCGAGCTCTCCGGCAAGGCCGCTGCAGAGAGCACATCCCAGCAGATTGCGGAGACCATCCTGCACCACTCCATGCTCGACTCCATGATGGCACCGAACAACTGGATTATCTAATCGATATTGGCAGATTCGAAACAAAGACCAGAATGACCTGGTCTTTGTTTTTTTGACTTTTTATGGATTTTGATATTGACATTTTGACTTAGAGGGGGTAATATAAAGATTGTAGTTAGCACTCAGGTCTAGTGAGTGCTAACACCATCAACATGTAAATTCATTTTATAGGAGGAAGATACCTATGATTAAGCCATTGGGCGAAAGAGTTGTCATCGAAGTTGCAGAGAGCGATGTAAAGACGGCCAGCGGCATTGTACTGCCGGATACGGCAAAAGAGAAGCCGCAGAAGGGCACAGTCGTTGCAGTTGGCGCTGGCAAGCTGCTCGATAATGGCGAGCGCGCTGCTATGGAAGTCAAGGTCGGCGATGGCGTCATCTTCTCCAAATACTCGGGTTCAGAGGTCAAGGTAGAGGGCAAGGATTACCTGATCGTCCGTGAGAGTGATATCCTCGCTGTCATCTGATCATCCCGTGATTTCAATCAGACTTTTCTCGGAGGTAATATAAATGGCAAAACAGATTCTGTTTGACGAAGAAGCTCGCCGCGCACTTGGCCGCGGTGTTGATGCACTGGCAAATGCCGTAAAGGTAACGCTTGGACCAAAGGGCCGCAATGTCGTCCTCGACAAGAAGTTCGGCGCTCCGACAATCACGAACGATGGTGTCACGATTGCACGCGACATCGAGCTTGAAGATCCGTTCGAGAACATGGGCGCACAGCTCGTCAAGGAAGTTGCGACGAAGACGAACGACATCGCTGGCGATGGCACGACGACGGCAACGCTCCTCGCACAGGCCATGATCCATGAAGGCATGAAGAATGTCGCTGCTGGCGCAAACCCGATGATTATCAAGAAGGGCATTGACGAAGCCGTCAAGACGCTCGTCGACGAGATCAAGGCAAAGTCCAAGAAGGTCGAAGGCCAGGCTGACATCGCGCAGGTTGCTACGATTTCTTCCGCGAACGAAGAGACGGGCAACCTGATTGCTGAGGCCATGGAGAAGGTCGGCAAGGACGGCGTCATTACGGTCGAGGAATCCAAGACGATGCGCACGAACCTCTCCGTCAAGGAAGGCATGCAGTTCGACCGCGGCTACATCTCCCCGTACCTCGTCACGGATACGGACAAGATGGAGGCAGCTCTCGATGATCCGTACATCCTCATTACGGACCGCAAGATCTCGGCTATCAACGATATCCTGCCGATCCTCGAGCAGGTTGTCAAGGCCGGCAAGCAGCTCGCCATCATCGCTGAGGATGTCGACGGCGAAGCCCTGACGACGATTGTCGTCAACAAGCTGCGCGGCACATTCAAAGCTCTGGCTGTCAAGGCTCCGGGCTTCGGTGACCGCCGCAAGGCTATGCTGCAGGATATCGCTACGCTGACGGGCGGCACGGTCATCAGCGAAGAGCTCGGCCGCAAGCTCGACAGCGTCACGCTCGCTGACCTCGGCCAGGCGCACAAGATGGTCTCCACGAAGGACGAGACGACGATCATCGGCGGCAAGGGCGACAAGGACGCCATCGCTGAGCGCGTTGCACAGATCAAGCAGCAGATTTCCCAGACGACGAGCGATTTCGACCGCGAGAAACTGCAGGAGCGCCTCGCAAAGCTCTCCGGTGGTGTCGCTGTCATCGAGATCGGCGCTGCTACGGAAGTCGAGATGAAGGACAAGAAGTACCGCATCGAGGATGCGCTGAACGCTACGCGCGCTGCTGTTGAAGAAGGCATCGTCGCAGGCGGCGGCACGACGTTCCTCGACATCCTGCCGGCACTCGATAAGCTCGAGGTCGAAGGTGACGAGAAGGTCGGTGTCAACATCGTTAAACGCGCTATCGAAGAGCCGGTTCGCCAGATTGCTCAGAACGCAGGCCTCGAAGGCTCTGTAGTCGTCGAGAACGTCAAGAAAGCTGGCACGGGCGTCGGCTTCAATGCCCTCAAGAACGAGTACGTCGACATGCTCAAGGCTGGTATCGTCGATCCGGCCAAGGTTACGCGCTCCGCTCTGCAGAACGCCGCTTCGATTGCTTCCATGGTCCTGACCACGGAGACGCTCGTCGCTGACAAGCCGGAAAAAGAAGCTCCGGCGCCGGCTGCTCCGGGCATGGGCGGCATGCCGGGCATGATGTAATCCCTTCGCGGTTGCATCCCCTGAACTGAATCCAAAATCTCCATCCGGATGATCCGGATGGAGATTTTTGCTTTTGGGAGGCTGCATAGGCCGCCTGGCACGAGCAATTGTTGACAATAAGACAGTTTTAAGCTAGAATAGCATCGTATCAGAATCGCCTTGCGATGTTCTGATGATCGGTTTGATTGTGCAGCAGGGACATTACGGAAAAGAAGCAATTCTTAGCGCTAGTTCCCCGAGATGGACTTGAAAGCTCAGCGGGGAAAACGAGGAGAAGGTTGTCGAAACGTCAGCGGATGCCTTCCGGCCGTCCCAGTCGATACGGCCTGCCGAAAGATGAGGAGCGATTCTCATGACAAAGGCAGTTCGAGGGACCTGTTGCAAGACTACCAGGAGGTATGTATCATGTGTGGTATTGTAGGTTATGTCGGTGATAAGCAGGCTGCGAATTTCCTGCTCGAGGGTCTTTCGAAGCTCGAGTACCGCGGCTATGATTCGGCAGGCATTGCGGTCTATGATGGCAATCGCATTCGCGTCGAGAAGAGTGTCGGCCGCCTTTCGGCGCTGCGCGACAAGATCAAGGACGATATGCCGAAGGGAACCATGGGTATCGGCCATACGCGCTGGGCTACGCACGGCCGTCCGTCGGATCGCAATGCACATCCGCATACGGACTGCACGGGTGACTTTGTCGTCGTGCACAACGGCATCATCGAGAACTATCTGGCACTCAAGGAAGAGCTCATCGAGAAAGGCCATGTCTTCAAGTCAGAGACGGATACGGAAGTCGTCGCACACCTTCTCGAAGAAGTCTACAATGGCGATTTTGTTTCGTCAGTCCGCGAAGTGCTGCGCCGCATCGAGGGCTCGTACTCGCTCGTCTTCATGAGCAAGAGAGAGCCGGACAAGCTCATCTGCACGAAGCAGGACAATCCGCTCGTTATCGGCATCGGTGAGGGCGAGAACTTCATCGCGTCGGATATCCCTGCCATCATCTCGCGCACGCGCCGCACGTACATCCTCAACGATGGCGAGCTGGCCGTCGTCACGAAGGATGCCATCAAGATCACGAACCGCCGCGGCGAGCCCGTGACGAAGAAGGTCTTCGAGGTCAACTGGAATGCCGAGGCTGCCGAGAAGGGCGGCTACGAGCACTTCATGCTCAAGGAGATCAACGAGCAGCCGAAGGCTGTCCGCGACACGATGAGCCAGCGCATCGCGAAAGACGGCAAGTCCATCGTCATGAACGAGCTCAAGTGGGATGCGGATTATCTCAACTCCTTCAATAAGATCTACATCGTCGCCTGCGGCACGGCTTACCATGCTGGCCTCGTCGGCAAGTTCTACATCGAGAAATTGGCCCGCACGATTGTCGAAGTCGACGTCGCATCGGAGTTCCGCTATCGCGAACCGATCGTCGATGAGAACACGCTGTTCATCGCCGTTTCGCAGTCGGGCGAGACGAGCGATACGCTCGCAGCCATGAAGGAGTCGAAGCGCCTCGGTGCCAAGACGCTGGCCCTGACGAATGTCGTCGGCTCTTCGATTGCCCGCGAGGCAGATCAGGTGCTTTACACCTGGGCTGGCCCGGAGATTGCCGTCGCCTCGACGAAAGCCTATACGACGCAGCTCATCCTGTTCTTCATGCTCGCCCTCTACATGGCGCAGATCAAGAAGACGCAGACGCCGGAGCGCATTGAAGAGCTCATCGCGAAGCTCAAGAACATCCCGGCTCAGGTCAGTGAGACGCTTTCGGATGTTGAGCCAATCAAGACGTTTGCCAAGCAGTACGGCTTCAACGAGGATGTGTTCTACATCGGCCGTTCGCTCGACTACGATGTAGCCCTTGAGGGTGCATTGAAACTCAAGGAAGTCTCTTACATCCATGCGGAGGCGTATGCTGCCGGCGAACTCAAGCACGGCACGCTGGCTCTGATTGTCGAGGGTGTACCTGTCATTGCACTCGCGACGCAGAAGAGCGTCTACGAGAAGACCTTGTCGAACATCAAGGAAGTCAAGGCGCGTGACGCCGTCGTCATTGGCATCGCTGCAGAAGGCGATACGGAGCTCGAGAAGTACGTCGACCATGTCATGAAGGTTCCGGAGACGGATGAGCTCCTGATCCCGCTGCTGACGGTCGTACCGTTGCAGCTGCTCGCTTACTACGCCGCTATCACCCGTGGCTGCGATGTCGACAAGCCGCGCAACCTCGCAAAATCGGTTACGGTTGAGTAAGCCATCTGCGTGCGGATATACAAGATTTTACATGAGAAGCCTTTTTGCCTTCGGGCAGGGGGCTTCTTGTTCTATAGCCTGATTGTCGCATGCATGCTGTACAGGCACGAATGGAGGGATCTTCTTGAAAGCATTTATCTACGATATGGACGGTGTCATTGCCGATACCGAACCGGTCCATCTTCGGGCGGAACAGCGCGTACTCCAGAAAATGGGTGTCGAAGGGGTCACGTTGGAATTCCTCATGCGCTATCAGGGCATGACGGACCTCATGATGTTCGAAGACATGAAAAAATTGTTTGGTTTTCATCACAGTGCAGAGCAGGCTGCGAAGGCGAAAGTCTACCTGTTCAATAAAATCATACATGAACAGCATGTCACGCCGATTGCGGGCAGCCTGGAGCTGATCCGTGCGACGAATGAATTGCGCCAGTCGCAGGGGCTCAAGACGGCCATCGCGAGCTCGTCGAGTGATGATTTCATCGCCTTTGTCGTCGACGATCTCGGCATCCGCGACCACTTCGACCTCCTCATGAGCGGCACAAATCTGCCTGAGTCGAAGCCGAATCCTGCCATCTACCTGCAGACGGCCGCCTATCTGCGCGTGGATCCACGGGACTGTGTCGTCGTCGAGGACGCCGCTAACGGTGCGCGGGCGGCCAAGGCAGCCGGCATGACCTGTATCGGCTTCAACAGCCCGCACAGTCCCAACCAGGACCTCTCCATCTGCGACATGCTTGTCGACCGCTTAGAGGAGATTGACCTTTCTGCATTCTGAACCTTCGATTCTCTGTTCGCTTTTGCAGGAATATCCACTTCGCATGTCGAACTATAAATATACGAATAGGCACCATAGTACCTGCAGACAGCAGACAATGGAGGAGGAGTCGCAATGGCAGAAATGGCAACAAAAGCAAGAGCATTCCAGGATTTCCTGGATGCCAAGGAGATCAAGGCATTCGTATCGGAGACAATCGAGAATGATCCGGAGCAGACGACGGTATTCCGCTCGCGTGTAGAGGTGGATGGACAAGAGCTGCCGCTGCTCGTCCTGTTGGACCGCAGTATCTTCTCCATGATCCGCGTGCAGATTTCGCCGAAGTGCAAGACGGAGGAAAATGAGCTGGCTGTGCTCAAACTGGCAAACGATCTCAACCTCAAGTACAAGCCGTTCAAGCTCTACTTCGACGGTGAGGGTTCACTGATCCTCGATATCTGCATGATCACGCCCGACGAGAAGGCCGAGGAGATCGGTGACATGGTCTACGGCATGTTCAACGTCATGATCACATTCCTCAACGAGAATTACCGCACGATGATGAAGACCATCTGGTAAATGCAGGAGCAGACTTGGTAGAAGTCAGTGGAAGAAGGCTGTTTGATAGGCAGCCTTCTTTTTTATCTTTTTTGCAAAAAGCTATTGACAAGTCATCTTGTATACTGTATCATAATACAAGTCGCTGAGAGATACGGCACCGGCAAGCGCCCAGAAGCCTTGATTGGCAAGGGATTGCAGGAGCCGAAAGAACTTGAAAAAGAAAGAAAAAACTTCTTGACAAGCTCCGCTCGATGCGATAAGATATAAAAGTCGCTTGAAGCAAAGCGCTTCGAAAGACAAAGTTGTTCTTTGAAAACTAAACAATGCAACATGAATCATTTGTGATTCAAGCCAGATGTTTTTAAAACATCGATTGATTATGAACATAAGCAATCGGCAATTTCTTTACTGAGCTTTGATTTTTCAAGGTTCAGGCCAAAAAAGATTATTTGAGCCAATCAAGGCTTTCCTAAATTTTATGGAGAGTTTGATCCTGGCTCAGGACGAACGCTGGCGGCGTGCTTAACACATGCAAGTCGTACGAGGCAGATTTTCATCACTGAACTTTAAAGAGCGGACTGATGAGAGGCGTTGTGAATGCGAAGCATTCACCACACTTTTATAAAGTGCTTAACTTTAAGGCTGA